>JBFIEB010000199.1:0-5446 GCA_041603555.1 Vicingaceae bacterium | reverse complement strand
TAGTTCCTAGTTGAAACCCAGAAAACTTCACTGTATCCTTTTTGGCATCAGCATACTCTAAAGCCTTTTCCTCTTTAGTCTTTTTAGCAGGAACCTTCCCAACATCACCAAAAATATTTTGTGACAACCAAAATTGCAACGTTCCAAAAGCCATAAAAATACCGGCTAAACCAAAACCTAAATTCCACCCCCAAGTTTCACCAATATAACCACACAGTAATATTCCTAGAAAAGCTCCAGCATTAACACCCATATAGAAAACTGTAAAGGCACCATCTTTCTTTTCTGGAACATCTTTATACATTTCAGATATAATAGATGTCATGTTTGGCTTAAAAAAACCACTGCCAAAAACCAGTAAAACTAGTCCTGCATATGTAAAAAATTCTGTTTCCAAAGCCATAGCACCATGCCCCAGTGTCATTAAAGCTGCTCCAACTACAATAGCCCATCTATATCCTATTTTCTTATCAGCAAAATAACCTCCCATCATGGTAGCCAAGTAGACTAAAGCCACATAAGTTCCAAAAATACTAAGTGCATGCTCTCTTGGCCAAGCCCAACCATCTTCAGACATTGGTGCTATCAAGAACAAAACCAATAGAGATCTCATACCATAATAGCTAAAACGTTCCCACATTTCTGTAAAAAACAATACAAATAACCCAGAAGGGTGCCCTAAAATATTAGACTTAAAAAATTCGTTACTTGATGTATTCATCGATAGGTATTAAAATTTATTATTCTTTATCTGCTAATTCAAAACCTTCAGCCTCTTCATGTCTAGTGCCTTCCCTGTCCTCCACTCCATGAGTAAGAGCTTTCATCTTTTTTAGAAGAAAAAATGAAAGCAACCCTATAACAATAGTAAACACAGCTATTCCTGTGAATATAGTATACTCACCCAAACTTTCTGACCACTCTCCTAATAATCCTGCAAGTTTACTTCCGAATCCAGTCATTGCAAAATAGACCCCCATCATTATTGAGGCATATTTAAGAGGGGCTAATTTAGTTATAAACGAAAGTGCCACAGGAGATAAACAAAGTTCTCCAACAGTGTGAAATAAATAGGCTAATACCAACCAGTACATGGCAGATGAACCAGAACTATTAAATTCTGCAGCAGCAGCAGTCATAAAGAAAAATCCGGACCCCATAATAACTAATCCCAATATCATCTTAAAGAGAGAGGATGCTTCTTTACCTTTTAACTTTCTTTTAGCCCAAAAAGCTGCAACTGTAGTTCCCAAAACTACAATAAAGAAAGCATTAAGAGATTGAAACCATGTCGCAGGAACTTCCCATCCCATTAACATTCTATCTGTCTTTGCACTAGTGTATACATTCATTAACCCCCCAGCCTGTTCAAAAGCTCCCCAGAATAGGATTACTAAAATAAATGATACGAATAAAACAATGACTCTATCTTTTTCAATTTTGGTTAATGGCTTTTTCATTGCAGCCTTCTCTTCGGGATTTTCAGATTTTCCTAAGAAATTTCCGACATGTTTTAAATGTTTTTGCCCAATAACATATTGAATAAGCCCCAACAGCATTCCTAATCCAGCCAATCCAAATCCATAATGCCAACCATGAACTTCACCAACATAACCAACAATAATACTTGATAAAAATGCACCAACATTAATTCCTATATAAAATATAGTAAAGCCTTTATCTCTTCTTATATCTCCTTCTTTATAAAGTCCCCCTACCATAGTAGATATATTCGGCTTTAACATTCCTACACCTAAAACAATTAAAACAATACCTGTATAAAATGCCCACATTTGCTCAACAGCTAAAACACTATGTCCAAGCACAAGTAAAACACCTCCAACAAGTACAGATTTTTTCTGTCCTAACAGTTTATCAGCGATAAATCCACCAGGAACTGACATCACATATACCATCATAGTATACCAACCATATAAGGCAAATGCTTCACCGTTAGTCCAGCCTAAACCTGGATTAGCAGAAGTGGTTTGCTCAACCAAATACAGTGTAAGAATAGCACGCATCCCATAATATGAAAAACGTTCCCACATTTCAGTAAAAAACAAAACATATAACCCTACCGGGTGTCCAAATAATTGTTTTTGAGAATCTTGATTTATTGCTGTTGACATATAGATTTAAGTTTTTAGTGAGCGTAAATATATAAAATTGATATTATAAATTTTCAAGAATAAAATTGGTCATTAAAGTATACAAATGAAGTCTAGTATTTCCGCCATTAATTCCATGATTTTTATTTGGGTAAGCCATTTGTGTAAATTGCTTATTCGCTTTAACTAATGCAGAAGTCATTTCTACGGCATTTTGATAATGAACATTATCATCAGCCATACCATGAATAAGTAAATAATTACCTTTTAATTTTTCAACATGGTTTATTGGTGAATTATCATCATATCCATTAGGGTTCTCTTTTGGAGTTTGCATATAGCGCTCGGTGTAAATATTATCATAAAATCTCCAATTCGTTACGGGTGCAACTGCAATTGCCGTCTTAAATATATCGGAACCTTTTGTAATACAAAGAGAAGACATGTAACCCCCATAGCTCCACCCAAAAATACCTATCCTTCCGCCATCAACATAAGGTAATGTCGACAAATATTTTGCAGCCGCAATTTGATCCTCAGTTTCATATTTACCCAATTGCTTGTATGTTATTTTTTTAAATACTTCTCCCCTTGCTCCAGTTCCTCTATTGTCTACTGAAACTATAACATATCCTTTGCTTGCTAAATGCTGAAACCAAAAAGTATTTCCTCCATCCCAAGAATTGTTTACTGTGTTTATTCCAGGACCACCATAAACATACATTAAAATCGGGTATTTTTTAGTTTTATCAAAGTTTCTTGGTAAGATTTTCCAAGCATTTAATTCAACTTCATTGAGTTTTATTTTAAAAAATTCTTTTTTAGAAAAATTTACCTCTTCAACCACTTTATTAAGTTCTTTATTATCTTCTAATACACTTTTTACTTTACCTGAACTTTCATGCAAGGTAATATAGTTAGGGGTGGCAGCTGATGAATTATAATTAATAAAATACTTAAACGAACTACTAAATTTAGCCCGGTTATGGCCAGCTCTTTCTGATAATTTCTTTTTATTAGTACCATCAACTTTCACGGAGTAGACTTGCCTATCGATAGCTGAAATTTCAGCGGATTGAAAATAAACAATCCCTTTTTTTTCATCAATCCCATAGTAGTTTGTAACGTCCCAATTACCTTTGGTAATTTGATTGATAAGCTTACCAGAAATATCGTAAAGATAAATATGGTTAAAACCATCCTTTTCACTAGTAATAATAAATTCGTCTTTATTAATTAGAAATTCTGTGATTGGCACTTCAACATATTTATCATTTTTCTCGTTAAAAATTATTTTACTTTCTCCATTTTCAGCATTTGTTAAATGAATATTTAAGTCATTTTGAAGCCTATTTAAACTTTGAATAGCTAATTTTTTAGAATCATTAGTCCAATTTATTCTAGATATATATTCATAATTTTCGCCAATGTTTGCCTTAGTTCGCTTAGCACTCGCTAAGTCATAAAAGAAAATTTCTACTTTTGAATTATCTTCACCTGCCTTTGGATATTTGAATCGTTCTTCATGCGGATATAGTGATTCATACATTTTCATCAACCATTCCTTAACATTACTTTCATCAAATCTATAATATGCTATTTGATTTCCGTCTGGAGACCATTCAAAAGCTTTAACCAATACTAATTCTTCTTCGTATACCCAGTCTGAAGCACCATTAATTATTTGATTAGGCACTCCATCTGATGTAATTTGAACTTCTTTATTAGAAATTAAATCTTTATAATACATGTTATTGTCCTTCACAAAAGCTACCTTATTAGCAGAAGGAGAGAACGATGCGTACATTTGCTTACTCCCTTCACTAAGCTTTTTAAGAGTTTTGGTTCTTAAATCATATATATAATAGTGCGACTTGGATGAATGCCTATAAATCCCCTCTTTTTCTGAGGCAATTAACACCTTAGATTCATCTGCACTAAATTCATAATCATCAATTTTTAAGAATTTATCTTCAATAGAATTATCTCCATGCTCTAAGTCGGTACTTTTTATTAAGACTTCTTCTATATTTTTATTAGCATAAGCATATTTTACAATCTCGGAACCATTTTTCCCTTTCTGCAATGTTGTATAATGAATACCATCATTCATTGACCTAAACCCACTTATAGATCGGCCATAAAACTTATAATCCCTCCAAACATCCTCTAAGGAAACATCTTTTTTATCTTGAGTGTAAGCTGTTCCTAAAAGTAGGATTGACAATGCTATTGTGAATAAATTTCTCATAAATTAGATTTTGTGTGGACGAATTTAGTTAAATACTGTACCAAATTAATAGATTATTTTATTTTATTTGTATGAGTTTAAAATTGGCAAGTTATTTGTTAAGTGTTAAATAATTTTAAAACTAATTATAATGAGAAATTTCATAATTATTACCCTAATAGCATCATCCACTTTAATCGCTTGTAAAAATTCTTCAAAAGCCATGAGTTCGGACAGGATAGAACCAAGCAACTCAGGTAAAAACATAAAACAAGTTGAGACACAAGATGTAACTTATGATATGATTATTTCATTTATTAGCAAAGGCGAAGGTGTTGACAACAAAATGGTAGAAAAAATTAATGCCGCTATTGCTACTTTTAACAAAGATAATAACGTCAACTTGAAACCAGAAAAAGTTGGATGGGGTCGTGAAGGTGAGGTAGATTATAATTTTATTGCCAAAAACTTATCAACAGGTCAAAAGAAAGCCCTCGCAACTAAAATTAAAGAAACCATAGGTTCTTCGGACATGGTATTCGTAAAATTCAATACAAAATCTGTTCATAAAAGATAGCTCCTTTCTTTGATTATTTGGAGAGTATTCGGAAATTTGCTGATATAAATATATTATATCAAAACTAAATGGGAACTTTTAAAGAATCTATTGCTGAATCGTTAGCCAAATTGGGGATTAATAATATTAATGAATTAATTTACAATCCATCTTACGATGAATTATACCAAAATGAAATAAACCCCTCTCTTGAGGGGTTTGATGTTGGGTATCAAACCGAACTAGGAGCTATTAACGTAATGACGGGTGAATTTACAGGGCGTTCTCCCAAAGATAAATTCATTGTAAAAGATAATATTACAGAAAATACGATATGGTGGAATTCTGAGAAGGCAAAAAATGATAACAAACCTACAACACAAAAAGTTTGGGATGAAGTTAAAAGCTTAGTAACAAATCAGCTATCTAACAAAAAATTGTACATAGTAGATGCTTTTTGTGGTGCCAATGAAGATACCCGTTTAAAAGTTCGTTTTATAGTTGAAGTAGCATGGCAAGCACATTTTGTAACTAATATGTTTATTCGTC
>JBFIEB010000198.1:0-5451 GCA_041603555.1 Vicingaceae bacterium | reverse complement strand
TTAATATGAAAAGTATTTTTTTCATTTTAGTATTCAAATTCATCTAATTTTGAATCGTCAGAAATAGAATAACCTACAAAACTGCCAACTGAGTCAATTGGAATTAAATCGACAAACTCTTTTCTTTACCACCTACAAAAATTTTCTTAGTTCTGACAGCATCAAATATTGCAGACATAGGAGTGTATATCCTTACTGAATCATAATAATCAAAATCTCCATTAAGTCTACTTATTTCAGTAAAAGCAACAAGTTGATTACCCTTAATAAATGCTAATACATTAGCTCCATCATTCATTGTAATGCCCGTTTGCTTAAGTTCACTTAAATCCACTTTATTCATGAAGTTGAGATGATTAAAAGGCGTATAAGGAGTAATTACTAGCATTGTGTCCCAATCAAAATTAGTTATTTCATCCACATCTATTTTTCTCGTCTTACCATCGCCCCTTATTTTATCAACCACATTTTTAAATTCTTGCTCTATGGAATCATTCTCCATAATCTTATAATTATAACTTTTATTGACAAGGATTTCGGTTATTCCTTCATTAGGAAATATTTCTCCATCATTTCCGCAAGAATAGACCATCAAAACAATCAATATAACTAGTAGTTTTTTCACCCTTTAAATTTAATAAAAAAGCCCTCCGCCTAAGGCGGAAGGCTTTATTTTTTTCCGTTTTTTTAACTCTAATCTTTTAACCCTAGTATTTTTCTTAAGCGAGGGTTTTTTTCGTTCTCCTTAATGTCAGTTAGCATTTCGGTAATTGACTGTAGCATTTCTTTATCACTGGCTAAGCTATTGCGTAAATCCAATTCTTTTTCATCTCCTTTCTCTATATCTTTTAGTTCTTTTTCGGTAACATGTATTCTATTTTTGAACATAGCTTCTATGTCGGTAATTACATTAATACCAGTCATTCTCATCCACCATGCATCCTCGTTTTTGGCAAAATCTTTTAGTATAAAAAAGGATTCCTTTATGGTGTTGTTGCTCTGTTTTTGAAGATAATCTCCATAATTCATCATAAAGGCATACTTGCTAAAACCATCCATTTCTGGTGCAGTTTTAATAAAGAAAGCGTGTTGTTCAGCTTCACCATGTTTGGCATAAACACCACAAACAGCATTTTTTATTCTATCGTTTTCATCATTTTCTAAGCTTTTTGCAAATTTCATGGCATCTTCATAGCTCACATCTGATAAACCATTTAGTGATTTTCCAATAACATAAAACGATTCTTCAGAAACACCAGCTATCAACGCAGCTTTTACATTTTCATCATCTTTAAAGTATTTAGCTAATGCCCCTAGAGCATCTCCTCTAACTCTTGAATCTTTGTCATTTTTGGCTAAATCCAATAGTTTTGATTTTACTGCTTCGCCATTATTTTTTATTGCTTTTTTTAAGGACCTTATCGCTGCTATTCGTAGCGCAGGGTAGTCATCACTTAATGCATTTGTTATGGTTTCAATGGCAATTTCATCACTTGATTTGGATAATTTTTTTATGGCTTCATAGCGGTCTAAGTATCTTGGTGCATTGTTATACATAAAAGCCCATTCTGCCATATCTTCGTGATTATCTACCTTTTCGCAGAGTAACATTTTATCTGCATCAACATTAACTAAATCTGGTTTTGAGGCAACTTCAAATTTATAAGTGTTCTTTAAGCTATCCGCTACCACCTCTTTGGTTGCTACTTTTTCGCCAGTATAGATGTCAATTTTAAAAGGCAGTTTATAGAGCGGAGCTATTTTTAAATCTTGCATTTGCTCTACAACAACGGTTTGAATTTTTAATGAATCATCATAACTATAAGTAATGTTTAATTCGGGGTGCCCTTTAGCATAAAACCATTGATTAAAAAACCAATTCAAATCTTCACCGGTAACTTTTTCGCAAGCTAATCTTAATTGGTGCATTTCTACATCGGTGTATTTGTTTTCAGTTAAATAAATTTTCAACGATTCAAAAAACGCTTCATCACCAATATAGTTTCTTAGCATGTGTAAAATTCTACCACCTTTTTGATAGGTATGTCTATCAAACATATCTTCTCTTTTTTCATAATTAAAGCGAATCATATCTACATGGCCACCTCTACTAACGGATTGTAGGTAAGAGTCTAAATCGGCTTGTAAACCTTCTGCAGCCTTATCGTTACCATATTTATGTTCTCTCCAAAGCACTTCTCCGTAAGTGGCAAATGATTCATTGAGAGGTAAGTTCGCCCATGATTCACAAGTAACTAAATCGCCAAACCAATGGTGAAATAATTCGTGAGAAATTACATCTTCACCAGCACTACCATCAATCATTTCTCGTTTGGTTTGCTGAACAAATTCTCCAAAAATTACTGCCGATGTATTTTCCATAGCGCCAGAAACATAATCTCTTACAATTACTTGATGGTATTTTTCCCAAGGGTAATCAACCCCCAATTTATTAGAAAAGAATTCAATCATTTCTGGTGTTAAGCCGAAAATGTCTTTAGCATATTTTTCATACTCATGCTCTACGTAATAGTTCAAATCTATATTTCTCCATTTATCTTTAACGATAGCATAATCCCCAATGGCCATCATAAATAAATAGGGTGCATGTGGCAAATTCATTTCCCAAAAATCAGTTCGAGTGCCATCTCCATTAACCTCAGAGTGTGATAAAATACCGTTAGAAAGCGTTTTATATTTTTCTTCTACAGTAATGGCAATTTCTTCAGTGGTTTTTTGATTGGGAGCATCTATTGTTGGAAACCAGGCTGAATTAGATTGAGTTTCTCCTTGAGTCCAAATTTGCTGAGGCTTGTCTTTATCTTCTCCTTTCTCGTTAATAAAATAAAGTCCTTTATCCGATCGAATAGCATTGCTTCCTCCTTTAGGAAGCTCATTAGGTTTTGAGGTGTAATCGATAAATAATTTTACACTATCGTTTTTAGTATACGCTTTATTTAAATCTATTGTAATTTTTAAGCTATCATAGTCATATTTTAAATCAGCCATTGCTGGCAAGCTATCATCACCAACTGTAATGAGTTGGATTTTGTGTATATCAAAACCTCTGGCATCTAATACAATTTCATTTTGAGTATAAAAATGAGGTTTAAGTGTTAATTCAGCCTTACCATACAAGTGGGCTTTTTCCCAATTAAATCGAACATCCAATTTAGTATGAATTAAATCGAAATCTTTTGTTTCTGAAGGATTATAAATTGGTCTAACAGGAACTTTATTAGGATCATCTATTAATATCGTTTGCTCAGGTAAATCTATTGTTTGTGTTGATTTACAACCAATAAAAACACTAGCAATCAGCGTGACATAAATGATTCTTTTAAGCATGACTATAAAACGAAAGTTAGTTCAGTAAAATTGATAATATTTTGAACATTAATCAACAATTATAGGATAAACGGTCAATAACATTTTTTAAAGGAAACTATTTAACTGGAAAATTATTTTTTATTGGAGCAACTGGTTTTTCAATCACTTCAGGTTTTTCTTTGCTTGCGGGCTTGGTAGCATCTTGGCTTGAAGAACAACTTGCTAGTACAGTTATAATAAATATTGAGGTAATTATCTTTTTCATCTGCTTAATTTATAGAGTAGGTAAATGTAATAATAAAACAGTAAAAAAAGCCGACTAAGTAGTCGGCTTTTTGAGAATATTAAAATAAAAAAGTACTTTAACTATTGAACTATTAATTTTTGAGTTGCTCTTGTTCCGTTAGCTTCAACGTTAACAATATATGTTCCAGCACTCAATTCTTTTTCTACTAATACAAATTTTTGATTAGAAGTTGTAGTGGTATAAACCATTCTTCCAGCTAAATCAGAAATAGTAACAGTTGAGCTCACAGCATTATCAACAATAATGTTGATGTTTTTTCCATCACTTGGGTTAGGGTAAGCGATAAAAGAAACTTGTTTGTTTGCTTCTTCAATTCCTGTAGCACATGCCATTGGAGATGGGTTAAACCCTGAAGGAAATGCAGCTTCAAAAGTTCCAACATTAGCGATTGGCCAAATATCAGCATTCTTCAGTTTGTTATCTGGTCCAACCAAGCAATAAGTTGGATAAGCAGCTGGGTTAAATGCCGTATTTACAGCAGCAGAACCACCATCACCACTTACAGCTGGAGAGTGACTAAACGCTCCGCCAAAAGTAGTTTCATAAGCAATTACTTGGGCGTTATTATCTTGTCCAGTATTTATAGAGATACAAATTACATCACCTGCATTACATCCATATTTGTCATAAAATTCATTCCAAGTTGGATTAGTTGCTTGGCAAGGTCCACATGTTGTAAAGAAAAAATCTAAAAATACATGCTTACCAGCAGCGGTGTACGTATAGAGGTTGTGTGTGTTTCCTTTGGTATCTACAACGGTAAAATCATTAACGACTTGACCAAGCGCATAACCACCAATTTGAGCATTAGTAGTAAATGCAAAAGTGCCCAAAAGGCAAATAAGTAAAAGTTTTTTCATAATATTTTGTTTTAAGTTTATTTCTATTAATGATATAAAAGTAACTATTAATTGCCCATATTATAGGATGGAATTCATTCATTGTTGAATTTCTAACGGAATCGATTTTATAAAAAACGTAAGTTTATTGAGGGTTTTAAATGGTATACTATTGAATCCTAAATAAAAAGCCGACAATTTCTTGCCGGCCCTTTATGCTCTCTAGTTGTATTCAAAAACTAAGAAACCTTTCCTTTATAGTATTGTAGCAAACCAGTATGTAATCGTTGAATTTGTAAATTCAATAGACTCAAATCATGAATTACTATTCCTAATGGAAACCCTGTATGTTCAGCATTCAAGTAGTAATCTAGATTATCTTGATTCATATTTAGAACTGCATCGGTACCTGTAATCGATTTGTAATTTACTTTGAATTTATTCACCAATGTTATTAATTCAGCTAGTCCGTTCTTCTCTTTTCGAAGAACTACCAAGCTACCTGCATTGTCCGATATTAAAGTATACTCTTCTTTCATGATGCGTTTTAATTCTTCATCAGATGTTTCTTTATCCAAACTTCTAGCTACCTCGAAACAAAGTTGATTTGATAAATTGTTAATAGCAGTAACTGTTTCGTTTACTTCTTTAAATACTTCATTATTAGTTGCAGAATCTTTTGATAGTTCCGTATAAAGAATGCTGTTGGTACTATTGCTAGATTCTAAATCATTATTTATTCCATATTGAATATTAAGTATTGAAGTTCGCACAGCATGGCTATCTCTTAATTTTACCATCATAAATAATAAACTACAACCGGCAATAGCGACTACAGTTGTTATTACGGTATTCGTTCTTAGTTCTTTGTTTTTGTAATAGTTAAATATGTACAAAGGCAAATAAACGCCAAGTATTAATATTCCTCCAATAGTCATTAACATATTTGCCATTGGCCAGTGCATTACTTTAAAT
>JBFIEB010000197.1:0-5458 GCA_041603555.1 Vicingaceae bacterium | reverse complement strand
TCAAACAGAATTAAGAATGCAAAAAAGATGATACCTTCAGCTATTGTTGGTGATACTTTAATAAATCCTAAACTGAGTACTATTCCAAATAGCACTAATATCCCTAAGAAAATTAGGCTATACTGCAAGTTGTTTCTACGACCAGTGGCTTCAGCTTCTATTCTTGCCAGTTCCTTAACTTCATTTTCCTTAACTATTTGGGCTTTCTCAAATTCATATTTTGTTTGTTGTCTGATGGAAGCTTTTTGTGTGGCTTCGTTGTTGATGCTATCCTTCATCTTAATGTGAAGCTTGTACATTTCAAGAGCTTTAACACCTTGACCTTTTTGCTCATAAATTTGACTTAATAAACTTGAAGCATTTTTAATGTTCCATGGAGAACCTATTTCATTGGAAATCTCAAAGCTTCTTTGGGCATAATTCATGGCATCTTTAATATGATTTTGTTCAAAATAAATAGAACCTATATTATGAAGGGAATTAGAAATCCCAAAATTATCCTCAATTTCTTCATGTATTTCAAGGCATTTGTTGTAAGCAACCAAGGCTTCTTTAACTTTGCCTTGGGATTCGTATATTGAGCTTAAGTTGTTGAGGGCTCTTGCTATACCATGTTTATCACCTATTTCTTCGTGCATTTTAAGGCTTCTATTATAGTAATTCATAGCTTTTTTATCCTGACCTTCGGTTGCATATATGCTTCCAATGTTATTAAAGGAAAGCGCCAGTCCTGATTTATCATCAATTTCTTTAAATATTTCCATACTCTTGAACTGGTAATCTAAAGCTTCTTTTAGCTGCCCCTGATCTTCATACAACCTACCCATGTTATTAAGAGCCATAGCTATTCCCAATTTATAACCAAATTCTTCCTGCATTTTGAGACTTCTTGCATAGAAATCTAGTGCTTCTTTAATTTGACCTTGGTTCTTGTATATAAGAGCCATGTTGTTAAGAGAAAGTGCAATTCCTTGCTTATCTCCTATTTCCATCTTTATTTTGAGACTTCTATCGTGGTAATCCATAGCTGTCTTAAGTTGACCTTGTTTATTGAATAGCACTCCCATATTGTTATAAGATGTAGCCACACCATATTTATCACCAATTTTTTTCTGAATTTTAAGGCATCTGCCATAGTAAATCAAAGCCTCCTTCTCTTGGCCTCTACTATCATATAAGTAACCAATGTTATTTACTGATGCTGCTAATGATTTTTTTAGTGCTTTTGAATTGGAAGTTTTTAGCCTATGCTTAACAAATTCATAAACCCAATAATTATACAATGGCCAAACCTTTTCATCCCAGCATTCTTCAACTATAAACTCAATAGCCTGAATCTTACTTGTGTCATCTTTAGCTTGATGATAAACCTTTAGGCAACTATCAATTAACGTCTTATCTCCTTCAGATAATTCTTCCAACACCAAACTATCAACTAAATAATACTCCTTATCAGCAAACCCGCCTGTCCGACCGGCAAACTCTTGAGCAACTCCTTGAATAGAGGTTAGAAATAAGAATATATAGATAATTTGTTTGATGTAGCTAATATAATAATTACTTCCTTACTTCATTATCCTCTTCTTCAAGAGCTTTTCCAGAATGGCATGTACTGGAAATATCACCAATGCTAACAGAGAATTAGCTAACAGATTGTACATGGGTTGTCCATTGGTATAATTCTCTAAATATGGTTCAGTAAACACTAGTATAAACTCAAACAGTATTAAGAATGCAAAAAAGATGATTCCTTCAGCTATTGTTGATGATACTTTGATAAAGCCTAAGCTGAGGATTACTCCAAATAACAGCAGTATTCCCAAGAATATTAAGCTGTACTGCAAGTTGTTTCTACGTCCTGTAGCTTCAGCCAATACTCTTGTTTGTTCATTAGCTTCATTTTCCTTGACTATTTGAGCTTTCTCAAACTCGTATTTGGTTTGTTGTCTGATGGTGGCTTTTTGAGTGGCTTCATTATTGAGTGAATCTTTCATTTGCACATGGAGCTTATACATTTCAAGTGATTTCATGCCTTTATTTTGAGCTTCATAAACTTGACTCAGAAGTGCAGCGGCATTTTGAATATTAGAAGGATAACCTAGCTCTTTCGCTATTTGTATTGTTTGATTACCAAATGACTCGGCTTTGTTAAGTAACCCTTTTTTAAGGTAAATACCTCCAATATTACTTAATATTATGCCCATACTCGGTTTATCTCCAGTCTGTTCAACCAGTTTCAAACTATTTAAAAAGTACTTTAAGGCTGTATCTTGTTCGCCCATTTTTAAATAAACCCTACCAATATTGTTAAGATTATTAGCAATACTTTGTTTATTTCCTAGTTCTTTTTGGATATTTAGACTCTCGTTATAATAGCTTAATGCTTTCTCTTCTTCTCCTTGTTCTGAATGAACATGACCAAGCCAAATAAGGGAATGAGACATCCCTCTTTTATTTCCAATTTCTTTATTAATTTTTAAACTCTTATAATAATTCTGTAGCGCCTTTTCTTTTTCTCCTTGGTCATAATAAACTCCCCCAATATTGATTAAACTTTCTGTAACACCTTTTTTGTCATTATTTTTTTCCCTAATACTTAAGGCCTCGCTCCAATATTTCAATGCCTCTGCTATGTTGCCTTGATTTAAATAAATAAAGCCAACGTTATTTAAACTTATTGCAATGCCTTCGCTATTATCAGTTTCTTTTATTAAATCTAGGCTCTTATGATAATAATTTAAAGCAGTATTAATATCTCCTTGATGTTCATAAATATTAGCAACATTATTCAAATTGTTAGCTATTCCATCTATATTGCCTAGAGATTTAAATATCCTAGAGCTTTTACTATAAAACAGCAGTGCTTTTTCTACTTGCCCCCTTAATTGAAAGATATATGCCAAATTGCTCATGCTTTTACCTTGGGCACTTAATAAAAATTTCTTCTGTTTTTTAGTGGGGTTCCTATTTAATTGATCCAATACTAATTCATGTTGTAAAATCTGATAGGTTTCCCAACTTTTATGCATCATGTTTTCACAGATGTCATTTAAAGCGTTTATCTTGCTAGTATCATCTTTAGCTGAATGGTAAAGTTTTAAAGAGCTTTCTATTAATTCCATATCTCCTTTAGTTAATTCTTCTAACACCAAACTATCTACTAAGTAGTATGACTTATCAGCAAACCCGCCTGTCCGATTGGCAGGCTCTTGAGCTACTCCATTAAAAGAAATTATAAATAGGATTATGTAGATGATGTGTTTCATATTCTTACTCCTATAACACAAACATCGTCTATTTGCTCTAAAGAGCCTTTCCAAATTTCAAAAGATTCATCTATGATGGCTTTCTGTTCTTCCATGGGTTTTTCCTGTATACTTAATAGTAATTCTCTAAATGCTTTGGCTTTAAATTTCTTTCCTTTTTCTCCCCCAAACTGATCTACATATCCATCTGAGAAAATATATAAAGTGTCTCCGGATTCTAAATTAAAACTATGAGTTGTGTAAGGTTCAGCATTGTCAAACTGGCCTATTGGTTGTTTATTAGCTTTAGTTTCTATAAGCTCACCGTTTCTAATAATCCATAAAGGATTGTGTGCTCCAGCATATTGTAGTTTCATACCATCTAAAGTACAAAGTGCTATGTCCATTCCATCTTTAACTTCTTCCTCTGATTTTTCAAATTCTTGGATAACTATTTCTCTAGTTTTATCTAAAATTTTTCCTGGTTCAGACAAACCGTGTTCTCTAACCGACCTATTTAAACCATTATTACATACAACACTTACCATTGCCCCAGGAACACCGTGCCCTGTACAATCTGCTGCTGCAAAAATAATTTTCCCGTCTTTATGCTCTAACCAATAAAAATCACCTGCAACAACATCTTTTGGTTTGTATAGAATAAATGACTCCTGAAGATATTCTTTGACAACTTTTAAAGGTGGTAAAATTGCGGACTGAATACGTTTTGCATAGGCTATAGAATCCATTATTTCCTGGTTCTTCTCTTTTACTATGTCTCGTTGTAACTTAATAGCCTTATTTTTTTCAGCTAACAAGAGGTTACTTTTTTGCTTCATTCTATATCCTCTTAACAAAATAGTAGCTAACACTAACATAAGAAATCCCAAGGCAACTCCAGCGTAGGTATAAATCCGCTGCTCATCCATTTGTTTATTGTGCTCCATTTTCTCAATACGTTTGTTCTCTTCTGTTTGAAGCGAATCTTGCAACTGTTCCTTATCAAATCCGTACTGCAATTCACGCTGAGCAATTTCCCTAGTATTTTCCTTATTGAACATACTATCTCTGAACATCACGAAATTTTCCAGATGATAAAATGCTAATGTATAGTTCTTTTCTAATTTAAAGGCCTGCCAAAGTACATCATGGTTCTTCTTTAACATTTCTAATGAGCTTATTGCTTCAGCTTTAACTAAACCTTTTTTAGCATGGTTAATGGCTCTTTTAACCTCACCTTTAGCCAGATAAATTTCTGCTGATCTAAAATTAGCTCCTGCTAATCCGTAATTATCTCCGACCATTAATCCATATGCTATAGCCTTGGAATAATGAAACAACGCACTATCATTTACTCCTTGTGCAGCCCATGTTATGCCAAGTTGGATATGTGATTTAACAAGTCGCTTATTACTGGCTAATGAAGTGAAAATACCATTGGCTTTGTACAATTGTTTTAAAGCAAGATCAAAACGACCAAGGTCTGTGTTAACCATTCCTAAATTATTGTATGCAACACCAATATTGTCGTCAGAATTTGGTACTGTATCGAATATTGCTAAATATCGTTCAAAATATTCTAATGCTTTCTTAAAATCACCTTCATTTCTAACAACAAGAGCCATGTTGTTTATTGTTGCGCCAATATCCTTTGCATTTCCAAGTTCTTCTTTAATTTTTAGTGATTGAAGATAAAATTTCATGGCTTCTACATAATATCCCTGGCCATCATATACAGCACCAATATTGTTCAATAAATTGGCTGTCCCTCTTTTATCATCCATTGCTTTACGAAATTTTAATGCAGACTCATAATGTTCAATCGCTTTTTCATAATTACCTTGAATGTAACGTGCAATGCCCATATTAGTAAGACAAATAGCCCTTCCAAAATAGCATTTTTGCTCAGCAGCCCATTTATTCCCAGCACTTGAAATTGTAAATGCAGTATCAGGGTTCGTATACATAAATTGCCATATCAATTCATTATAGGCTTTCACTTTAGTAGAATCATCTATGCTTGAAGAAATCAGAACGTTTAAAGAATCTACCTTTACTATATTTTGGCCAAATCCTTGAAAGGAGATTAGAAACAGAAATATGTAAATAATGTATCTCATTTAACTATTCTTTTCTTGAGGAGCTTTTCTAATATTGCATGCAAAGGAAATATTACAAATGCTAACACAGAATTGGCTAACAAATTATACATG
>JBFIEB010000196.1:0-5487 GCA_041603555.1 Vicingaceae bacterium | reverse complement strand
TTTAATTTCAGCCTTTGATTTATTAAGGTCATAAACTCGTTCTGAAATTGTTTTAATTGCACTAATTTGTTCATAGGATGTTCCTAATTGACCACATGAAGCTAAACAGAGTAATGAAATGATTAGAATAAGGACAAATTGTTTTTTCATTGGAGTGTATTCGAAAGATTGCTAACCATTAGATATTTTTATCAGAGGATTTGTTTTTTAATTCATCCATCCAATTTTTTAAGAATAAGGCAAGTTTGTCAGGATAGTTGTTTGCTTCTTTAATTAACCCATTACCTTTATTATTGTAAATGGGTTCCAACTTCTCTATACTGCTGTACTGTTTAGTAGATATGGTTGGTATTTTTTGCATTGGAAGTAAATTAACCCGACAATTACCATTAGAAAGTAATTGTCGGGTTTAATAAATTAGGCAATAGCTATTTCCTTAACTTTTTTGTTAATTATAGCGGATTCCTTTTTAGGAAGCTCTACTCTTAAAACTCCATCTTGACATTTTGCTGAAATCTTATCATCTTTTATAGATTCAGGAAGTTGAAATGATCTAGAAAAAGAACCACGACTGAATTCTCTACGAGTATAGTTTTCAGTTTCTTTACTATATTCATCCTCACGTTCTCCATTAATTCGTAGACAATTATTGTTATCTACTTCAACATGAATTTCTTTTTTTTGATACCCTGGAACTGAAAGTTCTACAATAAATTCTTTTTCATCTTCTCTAATATTTGCTGCAGGAATGAAATCCGATGAAAATGTGTCTCCATTTCCCATTTCTATAAATGGCCAGTCCAAGTTGAAAAAATCATCTTGTAATAATGTACTTGGAAAAAGGCTTCTTGTGCCTAATCCTCTGTTTCTTCTAATAAGCGACATAAATTTTAATTTTTAGGTTTATATATAATTATTTGTGCAAATATCACTCTATACAGCTATGGTAGCCAATAACATCTGTTGTTTGGTATTAGTGATTTAAATCAATCTTTTTTAATGACAAATGTTATTGTTACAAATGGAGTGATAGCATATTTTTACCAATTACTGGTGTAGGTATGACTTACATATAACCTAATTTTTTATGAAGAATATTTTATTCCCAACTGACTTTTCAGATGCCTCAAAAGATGCAATCTATTATGGAATATCCTTGTTCGAGGGTGAAGCCTGTAAATTTATTTTTTTAAATACTTTCCCTATTCCTTATGTTAATCCAGAAATTCCTGTAACAGTGAGCGATGTTACGTCTGAAAATGCAGATAAACTGTTTAAAAAATTGGTAAAACAAATTAAAAAAGATTTTCCCCAGGGCACATTTGAAATAGAAACAAAATTTAGAGTGGGAGAACTTTCACCAACTGTTTCAAGTTTGGTAGATAAAAGGAAAATAGATTTAATAATTATGGCAACCAGAGGAGCTAGTGGTTTTGAGGCTGCATTAGTTGGAACTCGAACTGCAAGGTTAATAAAAAATGTAGTGTGCCCAGTATTGGTAATCCCCGAAGGCATTAAGTTTAAAAAGCCTAAAAAAATTGCTTTGGCATTAGAGAATAGTATGGATATTTCAAAAAGGATTTTAAAACCATTGTTTGAAATTGCTGCTAAGTATAACTCAGAATTTCTAATTCTTCACGTTATTAAGGATACTAAGGAAGAAAATTTAATAAAAAAGAAAAAAGTAGACGATTACTTTAAAAATGTAAAATACTCTTATTATGAAATTGAAGATGAAAATATTTCACATGGAATAGATGATTTTATTAAAGAAAATAATCCTTCAATTTTGGGAATGGTAAATCATAATTTGAAGCTATTTAAGCGAATTTTCCATAAGAGTATTACAAAAGAAATGGCGTTACATATAGATATTCCTCTTTTGGCAATGCATGATCAAAAATAAATACAATGGATAAATCAATATTAAATGAGTTATTGGATCAACAATCGAGCAATCCAAGCATATCTATTCTTATTCCTACAGAAATAAAATCTTTTACCGATAAAGAAAAATTAAGGATAAAACTCAAAAATCAATTGAACTACGTATCAAATAAATTATATAGAAAGTACAATGAGGAAAAAGCTAATGAGTTGGTTCTTTCTATAAGTTCTTTGTTGGATCAGCTTGATTTAAATCATTTAAAAAAAGGCTTGGGAATATACATTTCTTCGGACTACTCAAAACTTGTTCATTTTCCGTTACCCATTGAGGAGAAAGTAATTATTGATGATTCTTTTGAAGTATCAGATATAATAGATTCTTTAGATAAAATGGTAGATTATTTTATTATTGCTTTAAGTAAGAACCACACAAAACTTTATAAGGGACATGGAAACTCGTTGTTTGAAATTGAAGATAAAAATTTTCCACTGCATTTTGAGAATGAATTCCAACTAAATCGTACATCAACACATTCAATGTACAATAGTGAAGAATCTAAGATAAACCTTAAGCGACTTGATGATTATTTTCGAAAAATTGATAGCTTAATGGATTTATATGTTGAAAATAAGCCCATTGTAATTTTAGGCGTAATTGAATACATAAGTAGATTCAAAGCCAAGAGTAAACATAAGAATCAAATAGTGGCACAATTTAAAGGAAATTTTGATAAGCATTCCAATCATAAATTAACTGAATTGGTTTGGCCTGAAATTGAAAATTATCATAATCAAGAAAAGTCATTATACGCCAGCCAATTTTAAAGAAGCGTAAAGTATAAATATTCCAATTATTATAACCGCCTCTATTTTTTGCAATCCTCTTTTTTTGTATAAAAATAAAAGAACTGTAAGTGATAAGATAAATAGAAAAGGGAGATCAAACCAGATTATTTTTTTTTCAATATTTAATTCAGATATCGAACCTCCTATTCCAACGGGGATTAGCATATTAAAAATATTACTGCCAATAATATTTCCTATAGACAACCCAATTGCTTTATTTTTTGCCGCATTAACAGAAATTGCAAGTTCAGGTAAACTGGTTCCTAATCCAATTATAATAATTCCAACAAAAGACTGCTTTATTCCAATAATATCTGAGAACTTTATCGAATTATAAACTACTACTTCTGATGTAAATATAACAATGACAAAACCCAGGATAAGGATTAAAATTTCTTTGAAGAAATGATTATTAAACTTTTTTTTGATTTTTTCACCAATATTTTCTTGATAGACTAGTATGAAATAATAAATTAAATAAATGAGTATTAAAACACCTCCTTCTATTCTCGATATTACTCCATCTAACCCCAAAAGTGCAACCAAAATTATAGACCCTATAAGCATAATTCCATCTTGATAAAGATTTTTTTTAGGAAGTGTCAGGTAATTTAATAATGCCGATATCCCTATAACAAGACCTATATTAGCAAAACAACTGCCAATCGCGTTTCCTACAATAATCCCAGAGGTATCCACATCTGTAATAACACCATGCAACGAAGCATCTATTGTCACCACAAGTTCAGGTAAGTCTGTACCTAAAGCTAAAATTGTAATACCAACAAAGGCTTGAGTTAGTCCATAATAATCAGTGATTTTTAGTGCTGATTTAATCACCAATTCAGTACCAAACCAAAGACCAGCTAAACCAAGAATGATATAGAAAAGTTCTACCATGAGATAACTTCTTTTTTGGAGTTAATCAACTAAACTATAGGTTTTTATGTGCTCAATCAATAACTAAAGTCTTTGTTTTCAATGATAGTGGTCAACAGGTAATTTTTATGACATTCTAAACCAATTTATCTTTGTCATCGTTTTCATGGATTACTTTTCCCCATTTTATTTTATCCCAAATACGGTCATATCCGAAATAAGCAATTGTATTCCATATATTATTAACAATCGCAAAACCAATCGACATATTCAACTTTCCAGAAAATAAGTAAAGGATTACAATATCACTAAAAACCATCAATATTCTGTAAAGAACAGATTTTACGGCTGATCTCTTAACAGTCTCATTTCCTCTTAATTTGCCTAATTCTTCCTCATCCATAATTATTTTGTTGGCACAATAAACAATGGCTTTGTAGAGTTTCTTGTTACTTTTTCAGCAATACTACCCATGAGAAAATGTGATAAACCTGTTCTACCGTGTGTGCCCAATACAATTATATCTGCATCCCATTCTTCAGCTACTTTTAATATTGTTTCATGTGGGGTTCCTTTTTCAACAAAAGTCCAAACCTTATTGTTCTTAAATACTTTATCTATGAGCATTTTTTGATATTTCTTATAATCATTTTTTATAATCCCTGCTAATTCTCCAGGTGTAACTCCTCCATCAGTCATAAGATTGGTGTCATCTACAACACTTAGTAATGCAATTTCTGCATTGAGTTGTTGTGCTAATTGTAAACCATTTGAAGCCACCTTTTCAGAAGTTGGTCCATCATCAATTGCTATTAATATTTTTTTCATGATACTTTGTATGTTACATGTTATTGTTAGGTTTTACCGCAGTGAAAATATAGACATTTATTTAGCCTATCAATAACCTAAATCTCTAATTCCGGTAACATTGCTCATTATACTTAATCATCTGATTCTTTACTATTGATAATCATTAGTAACAAGTTAAAAAGCAAATGTGGTTCAATCTTATTGTGGTTATTGTGTTAGTTATCCTTTCAGGCACATTTGCAGGGCTTACGTTAGCATTGTTTGGATTGAAACTAACCACATTAGAACGAAAAATTCGGTTAAATGACCAACAAGCAAAGAAGGTATATAGAATTAGAAAGAATGGTAACCTTTTGTTATGCACATTGTTGTTGGGAAATGTAGCTTCTTATACTATCATGGCAATTTTTTTGGGAAGTATTACATCTGGTGTTATTGCGAGTATAATTGCCACTTCTCTCATATTTATTTTTGGCGAAATATTACCACAAGCTGTGTTTCCTAGATATGCACTTCAAATAGGATCGGGTCTATCCTGGCTAGTTTGGACATCAATGTTGATATTTTATCCTGTGGCTGCTCCCATATCGTGGATATTAGACAAAATACTCGGTGAAGAACCTCCCGTATTATGGAGTAAACAAGAGTTGGGAGAAATTATTAAATATCACAAAAAAGTTGGAGATGGTATTATTGATAAAGACGAAGAACGTATTATTCTTGGAGCTTTGTCATTTTCTGAATTGACAGTTGCAGATATTATGATTCCTCTTAAAGAGGTTTTTTTTAAGCCCCCGGATACCATAATTAATCAGAAGGTGATTAAAGAAATAAAGGAAAAAGGATTTAGTCGTATTCCAGTATATGATAGCAAAGAAAATACCATTAAGGGGATTTTATACATCAAAGATCTTGTTGGAATCTCTTCAAAAAAACAAATAAAAATAGGTGATTTATATAAAAGTAATAACATGATTATGGTAAATGAATCAATGAAATTGGACAATTTATTGAATTTAATGGCACTCCGAAAAATGCACATGGCGTTAGTAGTTGATGAAGTTG
>JBFIEB010000195.1:0-5503 GCA_041603555.1 Vicingaceae bacterium | reverse complement strand
TCTTTTGGATGTTCTTCTGAAAAAACGCGGCCAACTCTAAATACTGTTCTGATTGACCAATCCTATCAAAACTAGAAACTTTATCAACTTCCTTTAAATAATTATCAATAACATTTGATATAGGGTTACTGATTTCCAATACAGTAGTTATTGTATCGTTTGAATTATTTAAATCAGCATTACCATTTAAATTAGTTGCCCAAACTTTAATGGTGTGTGTTCCTACTGTAGCACTCCACTGCGTTGGGTGGCTAAAGCTATAGCTTTGAGCATTTGCAATACTTAAGGCTGACAATGGGGTTGATTGAACCGGGTTATTATCAATTTGATAATTAAGATCCATAGAAGTAATTGTTGTTAAACCATAGTTGTATATTTTTCCAACTACATCCAATAAACCAGCTTCAGCATATTTATAAGGTCTAGATAAACTTGTAACACCCATATCGTAAGTAGGAGGTAAGTTCACACAAAAAGTATACGTTGCGTTGCTACCAGACACTAGAGAAAATGTTCCAACACTAAAACCTCCAACTTTTACATCAAAATCTCCACCGCCATCACCCCAGTCATCTACAATATACAAATCATAACACGATCCAGTATTTAAACACCATGGTCCTTCGGCATAAGTTTGATTGTTCCCATAACCAACAGTTGTGTTTTGTACTTGAGCACCACCACCATTACAGCCTACAACTGCACTTCCTCCAGAACCAATTGTGCCGGTGCCACAAGGATTTCCTTGGGGAACTATTTCCCAATATGTTTCGTAACCCCAATCGTCTGTGGTTACATCCATTGTTACCTGTAATTGCCCTGCTGGACATTGTGCATAAGAAGAACTTATGCCAACTGTTAACGCAAAAGCAACAGCTATTCCTTTTGTTAATCTATTCATTATATCTATTTTATTAGTTTAGTTAATGAAACAAAAGTATGATATATATCATACTTTCTATTATAAAATCGGAAACTTAAATTGGATTCCTAAATGATTTTTTAAAAAAAACAGGAAGGGTAGTTAAAGAATACTAGTGTTAAAGTTTATCTAAAATTTTATGACTTTCTAGATTGCTGATTCCCCATTCTTCTAATTCTTGTTCAGACCATAAGTCTGGAAAGAAAATTCTTTTTTGATATTTTGGATGCATGTATTTTTGCCAATCACTTCCACCAGTTGCTTTAGCAGTTTCTTCCCCACTGTTCAAATATTTAGCAGCAGCATTTAAGTGAGCCATCACCCATAGAACATTTACAGTATGATCATAATGACGCATGGCATTAACTAGTTTCACATCTTGTGTTGTTGCATCGGGCAATGACTTAAACTTAGTCCATAAATTGAGCTGATTGTATGTTTTCATAAATACAATAAAATCATCCATGTACCTGTTTTCAAAGTTCATAAGCAAGGCCGATTTTTCTCCCGTTTTATGGTTTTTACCTGCCGCCTGCCAATATAGATGTTCAAAGGCGTGACTGAATGGAGTCTCTCTATTTATGGTTGCCCTAAACCTGTTGTCAATCAAATTAATCAATTCGGTGGAAGCAAATTCTATCATTCTGTATTGTGCACTTTGAAATCCACTTGCTGGAGTTAAAGTATCTCTAAATTTCATATACTGTTCTATCTCCATTCCATCTCCCATTATTTCAAACGAAGAGCAAAGCATATCAAAATATCGGCTAATTCTATTTAACCTTTCAGCAAAAAAATCGGGTGATAACTCTTCCTTATTGGCTACTTGTTCAATTTCCCAAAGAATCATTTTAAACAACAATTCGTTAATTTGATGGTACATGATAAATACCATTTCGTCTTTTTGTGTGGTACGTTGAATTTGTAAGTTGAGTAAAGCATCTGTCTGGATGTAATCCCAATAAGTCATCGCTTTAGAATGTAACAATCCATTTAAATGCACGTTTAGGTCTTGCCCATCAGCTTCGTATTTTGCTTTTAATTTATCGTAAATATCCATTGCTTGCCATTCTTCAATTTAAAACGTAAACATAGTGAACTTACTTTAAAAGAGCACATTAATGTGTATGATTTTTGTCAACTTTTTTCAGCTAATTAAAGTTATTCTTGTATGCTTACATTTATTGAATACAATCCAGTATCTTTGGAAACCAATTTCTGAAATGAATAATTTAATTGATAAAATAGCGGCTTTAGAGCAAATCTCTCAAGATTTAGAACCAACTATTGATGAACGAAACAATTTGAACCAAGAGATTCAAAATTATGCCAATAATTTTATTGATACGTTAGCCGATCAAAAATCTTATGTTCAAGGAAATCCAACTGCAAATAAATTTAGAGTAGAAGGCAAAAAAGGGTTAGAAGATTTGTTGAACATATATACTGAAGAGGTTGTAAAATATGGTATTAAACCGGCTTCAGGAGGTCATATTGGATATATTCCTGGAGGAGGAATTTATACTGCAGCTTTAGGAGATTTTTTAGCCAGTTTTACCAATGAATATGCTGGAATGTATTTTGGTTCACCAGGAGCTGTAACTATGGAAAATGAGTTATTGAATTGGATGAAACAGGTGTTTGATTTTCCGAAAGAAGCGATTGGAAACTTAACATCTGGGGGTTCTATTGCTAATTTAATTGCATTAACTGCTGCGAGAGATAGACATAAAATTAAAAACGAAAAAATAACTAAAAGTGTTATTTATACTAGTTCTCAAGTTCATCATTGTATACATAAAGCAATCCGAATTACTGGAATGGAAGACGTACAAATTCGCTTGCTTGAATTAGATGAACTCTCTAAGATTAATGCAGAAAAATTAGAAGAAACTGTCCAAGAGGATATTAAAAATGGCTTAAACCCTTTTATGGTAATTGCTTCTGCAGGAACCACAGATACGGGTGCAGTTGATCCTTTAGATAAAATTGGAAGTATAGCACAACAACACAATTTATGGTATCATATTGATGGAGCTTATGGAGGGTTTTTTGTGTTAAGTGAAAGTAAAAAACATTTGTTTAAAGGCATCGAGATGGCTGATTCGTTGGTAATTGATCCGCACAAAGGATTGTTTTTACCATATGGATTAGGAGCAGTTTTGGTAAAGGACAAGGAGGCCGTTTTCCATTCACAACACTATACTGCTAATTACATGCAAGATGCAACAAGCAATATGCAGATTAACCCTGCTGATGTTTCGCCAGAATTAACCAAACATTTTAGAGGGTTGAGATTGTGGCTACCACTTCAATTACACGGATTAGAACCATTTATTGCGTGCTTGGATGAGAAACTGTTATTGACTTCTTATTTTAGAAATGAGTTATCTGAAATAGGATTTGGACTAGGTCCAGAACCAGATTTATCGATAAGTTATTTTTGGTATCCATCAACTGAAATTAATGAAAATGAATTTAACGAAAGGTTGATGGAATTGATTCATGAAGATGGAGATATATTTTTGAGTTCGACTAAAATAGATGAGAAATATGTGATTAGAATGGCCATATTATCATTTAGAACAAAAAAGGTGACTATTGATAAAACTATGGATATGATAAAACGATGTTTAGCACAAACTAAAATTTATTTTAACATTAAATGAAAGCCCCACAAAACATAACAGACCAATTTGGTAGAGTGCACAATTACCTCCGAATTTCACTAACGGAAAGGTGTAATTTAAGGTGTTTTTACTGTATGCCAGAAGAAGGTGTTGAACTTTCTGAAAAAGCTAACATCTTAACCCATGAGGAAGTAATTTTTTTGGCGAAAGAATTTGTTTCATTAGGAGTGAATAAAATTCGATTAACAGGGGGGGAGCCTTTAATTAAAAAGAATATCGAAAAAATAATTAGAGAACTGACGGCTTTACCTATTTCCTTGGGGATAACCACGAATGGAATTCTATTGGATAAATACATTGATTTGTTTAAAGAGTGTGGAGTAAAGGATATTAATATTAGTCTAGACACTTTAGATAAAGAGAAGTTTGAATTGATGACTCGAAGGAATTATTTTGATCGAGTGATGAGCAATATTTACCAGTGCATTTTAGCAGGGTTAAATGTTAAAATAAATGCAGTTTTAATTAAAGGAGTTAACGAAAGCGAAATTGTAGATTTTATAGAATTCACCAAAGACAAAAATGTATCATTCCGGTTTATTGAGTTTATGCCTTTTGATGGAAACAATTGGGATAATTCCAAAGTGGTAAGCTTGTATGATGTGTTCGAAAAGGTTAATGCTAAGTATCCCAAAGACCAAATTATTAAGTTAGAAGACAAAAAACATGATACCACAAAAAATTACCGAATAAAAGGATATAAAGGTTCTTTTGGTATTATTAGTACTGTTTCAAATCCGTTTTGTGATAGCTGTAACAGAATAAGACTGACGGCTAATGGAAGAATAAAAAATTGCCTTTTTTCTACCACTGAAACTAATTTATTAGATCCATTACGAGAGGGTAAAGATGTAATCCCTTTTATCTTAAAAGCTATTTTACCTAAAGAAAAATCGCGAGGAGGAATGGCATCTAACGAAGATTTTTTTGATAAAGAAAAAAACACAAATAATCGTGCAATGATTAGTATAGGAGGTTAATATGATTAGTGTTGAAAAAGCAAAAGAATTAGTGCAAAATAGCGTGTTTCCACTTTCTATAGTTGAGGTTGATGTCGAAAATTCACTTAATTATTGTTTAGCAGAATCTGTTATAGCTCCTATTTCAGTCCCTTCTTTTGATCAATCTGCAATGGATGGTTATGCTTTTCGATTTAAGAATATAGGGCAAACGATAACTGTTGTTGATGAAATTCCAGCCGGTGATATTAGAGAAGTAAAAGTAAGAAATGGAGAAGGGGTGAGAATTTTTACTGGCTCAAAAGTACCAGTTGATTGTGATACTGTTGTGATGCAAGAATTAACTGAAGTGAACAATAATGAGCTTTTGGTAAAAGATGAGGGGCTTAAAATTGGCGGAAACATAAGGATTAAGGGAGGACAAATAAAACAAGGAAATGTAGTTTTAGAAAAAGGAACTCAAATTACCCCAGCTGCAATTGGGGTTTTATCCGCTCTCGGGTTAACCAAACTTAAAGTTCACCGATTGCCAAATGTTACGATCATTGCCACTGGTAATGAATTAGTAAAACCAGGGGTTGGTTTATTAGAAGGACAGATTTATGAATCTAATACCTATATGCTAAAAGCTGTTTTGAACCAATTAGGTATAGAACCAAAAATTGTTTTGATAGAAGATACTCAAGAAGCTACTCAGCAGGCAATAAATAATGCAATTAAAGAAAATGATTTGCTATTGTTATCTGGTGGGATTTCGGTAGGTGATTATGATTTTGTAAAACGAGGCCTAGAAAAAAATGGTGTAGAAGAAGTATTTTACCGAGTAAAACAGAAGCCAGGTAAACCATTGTATTTTGGTAAAACTAATTCATGTTATGTATTTGCATTACCTGGGAATCCGGGCGCTGCTTTAACATGTTTTTACCAGTATG
>JBFIEB010000194.1:0-5523 GCA_041603555.1 Vicingaceae bacterium | reverse complement strand
GATTCTATTGTTTTTGGAGATTATATATCACTAGGAGAAACTGATAAAGATCAACTTCAATCAAAATCATTTAATATGAAATGGGATAAAGATGGTCATTATTTTGGAGTGTATTTTCCATCAAAAGAATCATACATTCTTAGTAAAATGGGTATTTGGGTTTTCTCCTCTTCTATTATATTGTTAATCATTATTTTCTTCGCTTACACAATCAATGTTATTCTGAAGCAAAAGAGATTATCAGAAATTAAAAACGATTTTATTAATAATATAACGCATGAATTTAAAACACCTATTTCTACTATTTCTCTTTCTGCAGATGTGTTACTTCAAAAAAACATAAGCGATGAACCTGAACGTTTAGCCAATTATGCAGGGATTATTAAGGAGGAAAATAATCGTTTGAAAAATCAAGTGGATAAAGTATTGCAGCTTGCAACACTAGACAAAGATAAGTTGAAATTAGAAGATGAGAATATAGACTTACATGAATTAATTTCTACTTCCGTTAAAAGCTTTGGTTTGATTTTTAAAGAAAAACAAGGAGAGCTTATTTGTAATTTAAATGCCTCTAAGTATATTTTTTTTGGTGATAAAATTCATATCACAAATACGTTACATAATCTGATTGATAATGCTTTAAAGTATTCTGATGAAAAACCAAAAGTAGTGATAGAAACCCATGACCACAATGATTGGATAGAAATTAGTGTAAAGGATAACGGAATAGGGATTCCTAAAGAAGCTCAAAAACATATTTTTGATAAATTTTATAGAACACCAACAGGGAATGTTCATGATATAAAGGGCTTTGGGTTGGGTTTAAATTATGTAAAAACTATAGTAGAAGCTTATTCTGGTACGGTTAAACTAATAAGTAAAGAAAATGAAGGGTCAACCTTTGTGATTAAACTTCCATTAAACACATAGCTATGGGAAAAGAAATTAAAGATATACACATTTTATTAGCAGAAGATGATTCTAATTTAGGATTTGTTGTGCAAGACAACTTAAAATCCAACGGATATAAAGTTACTTTGTGTTCTGATGGAGAAATAGCTTTAAAAACTTTTGCTAGCGAACAGTTTGATTTGTGCATATTAGATGTGATGATGCCTAAAAAAGATGGATTTACTGTTGCTGAAACAGTTAGAGATGTTAATAAAGACGTTCCAATAGTTTTTTTAACAGCTAAATCTATGCAGGCTGATAAGGTTAAGGGGTTTATGTTAGGGGCAGACGATTATATCACTAAACCATTTGATTTTCAAGAATTCATTTTAAGAATCGAATCAATTTTAAGAAGAACAAAAGTATTAGGGCATCTGGAAGAAGAAAAAGTAGAAAGTTATCCTATTGGAGATTATAAATTTGATGTGAAAAACCAAGTATTAATTTATTCAAAAGAAGAAAAACGTTTAACCAGAAAGGAGACTAGAATACTTTCTTTTTTGTGTGAACATATAAATGATATTGCACCAAGAGAATTAATTTTGAAGAGTATTTGGGGGAATGATGATTACTTTAGCGGAAGAAGTATGGATGTTTTCATATCAAAATTAAGGAAGTACTTATCTTCAGATGATAAAATTCAAATCAATAATATACATGGAGTTGGGTTTAAATTGGAAGTTAGCAATTAGTAAATGAACCCAACATTTTTAGAAAAAACAGCCAAGCATTTAATAAGCACTTATCCCGATAATTTAAGTGAACTTTGTATTGTTCTACCTAATAAACGAGCTGGCTTATTTCTCAAGCAACATCTAAGTAAATTAATTACAAAACCAATTTGGCTGCCCACTATTATTGGTACTGAAGAACTAATAAGTCAATTGTCAGGAATAGAAATAATAGGAGATAAGAATGACAAGGTTACCCTTTTATTTGAATTTTATAAAGTATACCTTAAAAGCACTAAAGAACCTGAATCTTTTGATGAGTTTAGTAAGTGGGGAGAAATTCTTTTACATGATTTTAATGAAATAGACAGATACTTAGTGGCTACAACAGGTTTTTTTAAACATATTGACGAAGCTCGCGCATTGGAGGTTTGGAATTTAGGAGAGCGAGAAATTACTGAGTTTCAATCTCAGTATTTAAAATTTTGGAAGCAGTTGGGAGAGCTTTACAATTTGTTTACTGTTTATTTAAAGAAAAACAAATTAGCCTATCAAGGATTAGCTTACCGAATAGTTGCAGAAGAATTAAAAGCAAACCCGGAGCAGTTTGTTGAAGAAAAAATAGAATGGGATAAATTAATTTTCATTGGCTTCAATGCATTAAATAAAGCGGAAAAGGTGTTGATTTCTGAATTGAAAAAACAACAGAAATGTGAGGTGTTGTTTGATGCGGATGAATATTATATGAACGATACCATGCAAGAAAGTGGTATGTTTTTGAGGGAGCTAAAAAAAAAGGATGCCTTTCAGCCATTTAAGTGGACAACAGATAATTTTAAAACGCACCAGAAGCAAATTAATATTTATGGTATTCCCCAAAATATTGGACAAGCTAAATATGTGACTAACTTGCTTCAAAAAATTAATTCAGATAAGAATTATACAGATACAGCTGTGGTTTTGGCTGATGAAAATTTGTTGATTCCTGTATTACAATCTGTTCCTCAAGAAATAAATCACATCAATGTTACGATGGGTTATCCTTTAAAAAACACACCCATTAATAATTTTTTTGAGATTTATTTTAATGCTTTGGTTAATGCAGAACGCTTTGGTAAATCCGAGTCGCTTACTTATCATTATAAAGACATACTTAAACTTTTTCAACTTCCTTATACCCAAATAATTTTTGGAAAAGAAGTTTGCGAAACAATTCGTCAACATATTATTACACACAATTGGGTATTTATCAATCAAGAAAAATTAAATTGGATTAATGAGCAAGTAATCGTTCGTTTTCCAGAGTCTTACTCTGTAAATCAAACTCTTAATCAATGTCTTGAATACATTGAAATAGGAAAGAGGCATTACCTCAAAAACAAAAAAGAGGATGATAAAATAACCATTGAGTTGGAGTATTTATTTCAGTTTGCTAAGCTATTTAATCAAATGATTAAGCTTGTTGCTGATTATCCTTATTTAACTACCAGTAAAGGTTTTTACTCTTTGTTTCAACAAATTTTAAGTTCCTTTACTATTGATTTATATGGAGAACCACTAAAAGGATTGCAAGTTTTAGGAATGCTGGAAACACGTAATATTGATTTTAAAAATGTGATTTTACTTTCTACTAATGAAGGTGTATTGCCAGCAGGAAAGACCTTTAATTCGTTCATTCCTTTTGACATTAAAATGGTTTATAACTTGCCTACTCATATAGAGAAAGATGCTGTTTATGCATATCATTTTTACCGTTTATTGCAGCATGCTGAAAACATAAGTATTTTATACAATACCGAAACCAATGAATTTGGTAGTGGGGAACAAAGTCGATTTGTGACTCAAATAGAACATGAATTGAATGATAAAAAAAATTACCCAAATATTACGATAAATAAGCAATTGGTTACTTATCCATCTTTAGATAAAAAAAAGGTAGAGGTGGAGGCGCAAAAAACTCCTGAGATAATAGAAAAAATAAAAGAACGATTTTCTAATGGAGTTTCCCCTTCAGCATTAATTACTTACATCAATTGCCCACTAGATTTTTATTATAAATATGTATTGGGCGTGAGGGAAGCTGATGAGGTAGAAGAAACAATTGATTACTCAACTTTTGGAACTTATGTGCACGCCAGTTTAGAAATATTGTACAGAGATTTTATAGGAAAAAACATTACATCAGAAGATTTAAAGTTGCTCTTGAAGAAAGTCAATCAAGTAGTTGTAGATGTTTTTTCTGAAAATTTCAGCAGTAAAGAATTAAAATCGGGAAAAAATTTCTTGACGCTAAATATTGCTCAAAATTACATAACTACTTTTTTAAAAAATGAAATAAAGTTTATTGAGAAGTTGGACAAACCACTATTTATTAATGCTTTAGAAGTAGAATTAAATTCAGAAATTAAGGTAGAAGGAGAAACTATTAGGCTTAAAGGGAAAGCAGATAGAGTGGATAGCTACGGAAATGAATTGAGAATTATTGATTATAAAACTGGAAAGGTTGAGCATAAAGATTTACAATTAAAGCACATTAATGAATTAGAGGATGCTAAAAACAGTAAACCTTTTCAACTCTTAATGTATGCTTTAATGTATTCAAAGAGTAATGATATTAATAACACAGAATTAACATCAGGTATTATATCGTTTAGAAAATTGAGTAATGGATATATGTCATTTGGATTAAATAAATCCAAAATTATTAATCAAGAAATTCTCGGTGAATTCGAGGTGTTAGTTGTTAATCTTATTAAGGAAATACTGGATATTAATACTTCTTTTAAACATACGTCAGATGCTAAGTGGTGTGAGTTTTGTAATTAAAGTTATACCCTAACACCCATTATTACAACATCATCTACTTGCTCTTCTTTGCCTTGCCATTCCATGAATCTAGCTGCTAAGATGTTATGTTGTTCATCCATAGATTTAGGATTAATTTCAATTAATAATTCTCGAAGTTGTTTGTACATGAACTTCTTTCCTTTGGGTCCGCCAAATTGATCTGCATATCCATCTGAAAATAAGTAAACACAATCTCCCTCCTCAAGCTGAAAAGTATGGTTATTATAGTCATCGGCCACTCCATCAGGATTTACACCAATTTCGTATTTATCGGCTTTAATTATTTGAAGTTCTCCTTTACTAATAATATAGATTGGATTATAAGCTCCTGCAAATTGAAGAACTCGAGTTCTCTTGTTTAAATTGCACAAACTTAATTCCATACCATCTTTAACACCGCTTTCATTATCTGTCTGCCTTAACCGTTCGTTCACACCTACATCTAAATATTTTAAAATATCCGATGGAATAGTATATTTTTTTGAAGTTACAGCTCGGTGAATGTAATTAAACCCTATTACCGATATTAATGCTCCTGGTATACCGTGTCCCGTACAGTCAACAGCAGAAAATATAACTTCATCTCCTAAATCCTCTACAAAATAGAAATCACCACTCACTACGTCTCTTGGTAAATAAAAAATAAAACTGTCGGGTAAAGCTTTTTTTATCAAAGAATCAGGAGGCATAATGGCTTCTTGAATTCGTTTGGCATAATTAATACTATCTTCAAAATGTTTTTGTTGTTCTACTAACACTTCATTTCGTTGCGTTAATTCTCGCATTGAACTAATCAAACGTTCTTTAAGTAATTGGTTCTCTTTTTCTAATTGTTCGTAGGTTTTCATTTAACTATTCTCTTCTTTAATAATCTCTCCAAAATAGCGTGCAGAGGAAATATTAATAGGGCTATTAATGCATTAACTAATAGATTATACATGGGCTCATCATTGGTATAATCACCAATGTATGGGTCTAAAAATACCAAAACAAACTCAAAGAGAATTAAGAAAGCGAAAAATATTAAACCTTCAGCCATATTCGGTGAAACTTT
>JBFIEB010000193.1:0-5547 GCA_041603555.1 Vicingaceae bacterium | reverse complement strand
GTGTGTTAAATGAAAATTACCTTGTTAATAAAGGCAACAATATAATTGTATTAAGTACTGAGCATCTTAGTCAAGGAATGTACTTTTTACAGCTAGGTAATGGAAATGAAACTACTTCCATTAAGATTATTAAGAATTAAAAAATTATAATTCTCTATCAGTTTTCTCTAAATTATTCTTTTAAGAATTCATCATATTGCTGTATGATAGAATGAAGTATTTAGGATTCCAAAAATACACTTAAATCTATTTATTAACAATTGGCAATTATATTTGTTTTATATTTAACAAAATACGTATATTCGCGTAAATTTTAACAATAGTAAGTCGATGTACCTTTTTATCAATTTCCTTAAACAACAGATAAATAACTATTTTTTACTAACGATTATCTTAATTGCATTTTCATCTCCTTTTGCCCAAGCAGGAGGAGGAGGTGGTGGAGGAGGTGGAGGTCTTCCAAATCCAACGGCTGTAACCTGTAATGTGCCTTTTCAATTTAATTTAGATAATGGATTTGTAGGTTGTGACCCAACTACCGCTGCAGGTTCTTGTGGGCAATGTTGTTTTGCTGGTTCAGATTTGGATTGTGATGGTGAACAAGATGTTTCTTTTTCAGTTGAAAATTCTGAATGGTTTGAATGGTGTAACCCAACAGGAGCACCTTTAACTGTTACTGTAGGTTTTGATGAACCGGGTGGTGGTGGATTATGTAATATACAGGGAGCAGTATGGGTAGGAACACCACCATTAGATGCAACAATATTAGATTGTAATAATCCTGAGTTTGATGAATTTGGAAGTAATCCTGGTGGAGGAGCAGATGGATTTACATTTACTGTAACTGTTGGGGTAGGAGAGTGTGCTTTTTTTATGGTTGATGGATATGCCGGTAGTACTTGTAACGGAGTCGAAGCTGTTGTTCCATGTCCTGCTGCTTTACCGGTTTCGTTAGTGAGTTTTGAGGGTGAGGTTGATGCGAAAAACTTGGTTCAATTACAATGGACCACTCGTACAGAAATTAACAATGATTATTTTACGATAGAGAAATCTAAAGATGGAAAAACATTTGAAGTTGTAGGAATAATAGATGGAGCAGGTAATACCAGTAATGTTATGAATTATCATTTAGAAGATGCTCATCCTTATTCGGGAACTTCATATTATCGTTTAAAGCAGACGGATTATGACGATAATTATTTTTATTCAGAATTAGTTTCAATAAAAATAAACTCTGTTTTCGAAGATTTGTTTGTTTATCCTAATCCTGTAGAAGGATTAGGCTATTTATCTCTTCATTCTGGGTTTAATACTAATACCACTATAGCTATACATGACGTTTCTGGAAGGGTAGTAGAAAGTGAGACACACAACATTTCTAAAGGGAATAATACAATCACACTTAATACTAATAATTTTACTCAAGGTATGTATTTCTTGAGTCTAAAAAATGGGAATAAAAACACTACCATTAAGTTTATTAAAAATTAAACTTCAAGGGCAACCTTTTCAGATTACCTACGTCTTTATACTCAACAAAACTTAGTTTTATGAGTACAGAGAATCCACCAAACATTCATGCCTATTTATTTTGGTTTTTCTTAGTAGTATTACCTATCCTTGGAGCAATATATTTGTTCTAGTCAATTATTTCCCCAAGTTTAATTTTCTTTTCATAGTCCAGTATTAATAAGTAGTATAATACTACTCCAATCAAGTATAACCCTGCTGTAATTAAAAATACATAAACGTATTGTAGCCCCATTTGCCTTAAAATTTGGAAAATAATAGAACTAATAAACCAGCTTCCTGACCAAACTGCTGCTGTTAAAGCACTCACCATTTCTCTATTTTTTTCTCCTACGTATTTCATTACTAGATCAGAAGTCATGGGCCCTGCCATATTCATTAAAGGTTGCCGTAACAAATACATAGCCATTGCTAATAAAATAGCAAACCATGCATCTATTAATTCTGTGAATGCCAATATTATAAGTGCAGCTATAGCTAAAAGTTGAGTTAAGGGTATTGCTTTTTTATATCCCAGTTTGTTTTTGATTATTGGAACAAACAAAACAAAAACAAAAACAATAGCGGTTGCAAAAGCACTTAAAATGGCAAATTGGTCAGAATCTAATCCATGGATTTTAAAAAAGAATAAACCAATAAAAGGGATGGTTAAACCAGCTCCGACTGCAATTATTAAAGTTGGCACTAATGCTTTAATAATAATAAACCAATCAAAATCCCCGAGGTTAGATCTACTTTTAATTAACTGAGGAACGTGTTCTTTCTTTTTAATGCTAAAAACAGTTATAGTACACAAAAAGCCTAAAATCGAAATGATTTGTAATATGAGTTTTTCATCAAAAAACAATGGATTAATATTCTTCAATCCAAAAATTAAACTACCGCTAACTATTCCCGCAACGCTCCATGTAGAATAGCTTAATGTTATTGCTTGAGTATGTGTTTCTACTTTTGCATTTCTTAAAATATATGGTAGTGCCGAGATTTGAATACCTGTAAAACTTATTCCCCATAAAAATAGACTAAGATATAGTAGCCAATCTATTTCTAGGTCTATAGCTTCAAGTATAATCAAAGAAAGTAGGGGGGTAAGGATAGAGCTGATGTAAAAGATGGGCTTTAATTTTCTCCCTTTAATGATTAATCCTAGAGGGAAGGCAAAAAGTAAAACACCTAAAAACCGAAAAGAAACAAAAGAAGCACTTTCGTGATCTTGATAACCTACTTTTTCCATGTAGATTAGCATAATAGCCATAAATGCAGCATTGATGAGCTGTAAGCAAAATTCAGCAACAATAAATTGTAAGATGTGTTTTTCGAGGCTTTTGTAGTATTTTAAGAATGAAAACATTCTTAATTCAAAATGTAATCATTAAAATTAAAACCATTTAATAGCGCAGAGATATTCATCCTTTTTTTACCAGATAATTGTAATTCATGAATGTTAATGTATCCTCCTTGAACTGCAATTTTCAAACTGTTTTTATCTTGTACAATTTCACCTAGATTATGGTTATGATTCATTAATTCTTTTTCTGCTTTAAAAACTTTGCATGAAATTATTTCTTCAGTTTCTATATTTTTAAATTCAATCCAAGCAGTAGGATAAGGGCTTAATCCTCTAATGTGGTTGTGTATTTCATGAATTGATTTAGACCAATCTATTTTACAAAAGGGTTTAAATATTTTAAAGGCTTCTTTAAGTTCTTGATTTTCATTCTGAGGAATTGTAGAAACGTTATTTTTTTCAATATCTTGAACTGTCTTTAAAACTAAACTAGCCCCAATTTTTATTAGCTTATCATGTAATTCACCTGCGGTTTCATTCTCCTCTATGCTAACTTTTTCTTGAGCAATAACATCACCAGTATCTATCTTATGTTGTAGAAAGAAAGTGGTGACACCAGTTTCTTTTTCACCATTAATGATTGCCCAATTGATTGGTGCAGCTCCTCTGTATTGAGGTAAGAGAGAAGCGTGTAAATTAAAAGTACCTAAGTCTGGCATGTTCCAAACTACCTCTGGAAGCATTCTAAAAGCAACAACTACCTGTAAGTTGGCATTGAGTGCTTTGAGCTCAGCTATAAAGTCTTCTGATTTAAGGTTATTAGGCTGAAGTACATTGAGATTATTAGCAACGGCATACTTTTTAACGGCTGATTGCATTGTTTTTTGACCTCTGCCAGCAGGTTTGTCTGGAGCAGTAATTACTCCAACAATATTATAGTTGTTTTGAACTAATAGTTTTAAAGACTCCACAGCAAAATCCGGAGTACCCATAAAAACTATTCTTAACTCTTTATTCATATTGTAAAGTTAGAATGTTTTCAAAAACAAAAAAACACGAACACGTCATTCTCAGTTTGACTGGGAATCTCATTTAAATATTAATGTAATTAATTAGGAGATTCCTATTACGTAAAGAAAGGCGGTTATTTTTTGTTTTTGAAAAATTAAATATTTTTAATCTCAGACGATTTTAGCCAACCAATACTTCCGTTAGGAAGTTTTATTTTACTCCACTCATTGTTTTCTTCTAACAACTTAACTTTAGTTCCTTCGTGTAAAGTAAATAACTTTTCAGCATTAACGTTCGGTTCACTTTGTATGGTAATAGTTGCTGCAAAAATAATTGCTTCTGAAGATTGTTTAACAATAGCATTATGTTGCGAGGCCATCAAGAAAGTAAACATAGATAATCCTAAGAAAAACAGACCAGCATAAAATCCAATTTTTTTAATCATTACCTGCCCTAATAATAAATAGCTAATAAAAAATAATAATGATAAAAAAATGAGACCAACAGCATAATAAGCCCAATTTTCAACTGTTCTAGAAGTTACCAAGCTTCGCCACGTACTTCCAATAAACAATTCTGGTAGCCTGTCAATTTTATCGATGGTTTTTTTATTTGCCATGGCAAGATTAAATAAAGCATCTTCATTGTCAGGCTTTAATTTTAAAGATTTTTCATAATTTAATATGGCTTGAGGAATGTAATCAGCTTTATAATAAGCATTACCTAAATTGTAGTAAATGTCACTTGATAATTGATTACTTGCAATTAACTCCTCATACTTCTTGATAGCCTCTTCATAATTACCTTCAGCATATGAGTTATTTGCCTTTTCAAAAGAAGCATTAGTGTCAGCTTTTATAAACAAACTGCTTAATAGTAAGAGAGAAGTTAATAGTATGAATTGTATATTATTCATGATTTAACCTCCTGTTCAATTTGATTAATTATTGTTTCCGCTTTATCATACACTTCTTGTTCAGAAATAGAAACTGGAGCAAATCTTGCCATATCGCACAATTCTATTGTGTCCATTAAATCTTTTGAAGTTTGTTCGCTTACATTAATTTCAGATAATTTTTCTTTGATGTTAGATTGATTTAATTCAGAAACAGCTATGTTGAGTTTATTACCTATGTAACCGAATAAGGCTTTAGAAATGTTTTCATAAAAGGCGTTGGTATTATTTGATACCAAACTCTGCTTGGCAGAACTTAAAAGTTTGCCAGCTATTTTACTCGCTTTTTTCTTTTTCATACCAACAACATCACTTTGTGCAACTCTTATTTTATTTCTAAAAATATAGGTTACAATAAATAGAATAGGAGCGAGAATCATTAATAAGTAAAATTTCCAACTTCCATAAAAATCAGTTTTAGCATTAGAAAATTTAACATCATTGATATGAATGTAGCGAATGTCATTACCTAACACTTGAATATCTTCTTTGTTTGATGAATAGATAACGTTGTCAGATTCGCTTCCATCATTTTTAAGCACATTAATTTCAACAGGATCAGAACTAATAGTTTGGTATTTTTTTGTAGAAGGATTAAAATAGCTAAACACCACAGGGTCAAGTTTAAATTTACCTGGATGCCTAGGAATTACTAAATAATCAAACTCTTTAGAGCCTGAAACCCCCGAAGCTTCAGTTTTAGTATTATCGTTTATTTTAGGGTCATAGGTTTCAAAATCTGAAGGGAAAGCTAATTTAGGAC
>JBFIEB010000192.1:0-5638 GCA_041603555.1 Vicingaceae bacterium | reverse complement strand
GAGGGCTTGTCACCAGTTGATATTGTTCGATTCACATCTGCTTATGGTGTTTGGTTGAAGAGTAATAACAGTAAAAAATTAAAGGTTGTAATTGGAAGAGATGCAAGAATTTCTGGTGAAATGGTTTCCAATCTGGTTGTTGGAACTTTGCAAGGGTTAGGAATTGATGTGGTTGATCTAGGTTTTAGTACGACTCCAACTGTTGAAATTGCAGTTCCTTTAGAGAAAGCTGATGGAGGAATTATTTTAACTGCCAGCCATAACCCAAAACAATGGAATGCCTTAAAATTACTAAATGAAAAGGGTGAATTTATATCTGCTACAGATGGAGCTGAACTACTTCAGATTGCCGAAAATAATGACTTCAACTATGTTGATGTAGATGATTTAGGTTTTTATACTAAAGATAATACCTACATGGAAAAACATATTCAATCCATTTTAGATTTAGATTTGGTAGATGTTGAAGCGATAAAAAGCAGAAATTTTAAAGTAGTTATAGACTGTGTTAATTCAACTGGAGGGATATTTTTACCAGTATTGCTAAAATCTTTGGGGGTGAATAATATTGTAGAATTGTATTGTGAACCTAATGGAGAGTTTCCGCACAACCCAGAGCCTTTACCAGAAAACTTAACCGAGATTGCCAAACAAGTTGTTGAGCAGGGTGCAGATTTAGGCTTTGTGGTAGATCCTGATGTTGATAGATTATGTATGGTTTGTGAAAATGGAGAAATGTTTGGTGAAGAATATACTTTGGTTGCGATTGCAGACTATATTTTAAAGCACACTCAAGGAAATACGGTTTCCAATTTATCTTCCACTAGAGCATTAAGAGATATAACTAAAAAAAATGGAGGTGAATATTTTGCTTCATCTGTTGGTGAAGTGAATGTTGTGAGTGTGATGAAAGAGAAAAATGCTGTTATTGGAGGAGAAGGAAATGGGGGAGTTATCTATCCTGCATCACACTACGGAAGGGATGCACTAGTAGGAATAGCACTGTTTTTATCGCATTTTGCAAAATCGGAGACGCATAGTTGTTCAGAATTAAGAGCAACTTACCCAAATTATTATATTTCAAAAAATAAGATTGAACTAACGCCTCAGATTGATGTTGATGCTATATTAATTAAGATGAAGGAAAAGTACACTAATGAAGATGTGAATGACATCGATGGTGTTAAAATAAATTTTGAACAGGAATGGGTTCATTTAAGAAAATCAAACACAGAACCAATTATTAGGATTTATTCAGAAAGTAAAACAATGGAAGCTGCTGATGCCTTAGCTCAGCGAATAATTAGTGATATAAAGGATTTTGTCTAAGATTTAGGAATCCTTTAATTTAATCACTTAGAAAATTATATTTAGAAGAAATTTTTATTCTTTGCAACATAAAACAAGGAAGTATGAAGATTTATTTAGACAATGCTGCTACTACAGCCATGGATCAGGAGGTGATTGATGCAATTGTACCCATAATGCAAAATAATTTTGGTAACCCATCTTCTGTTCATTCTTTTGGAAGAAGTAGTAGGGCTATTATTGAAAAATCAAGGAAGCATGTAGCTGGATATATCAATGCTGCTCCGAGTGAAATATTTTTTACTGGAGGAGGAACTGAGGCTGATAATATGGTGATAAGATGTGCATCAGATGATTTAGGAGTCAATCATATTATTACTTCTGCTACAGAGCATCATGCAGTTATAGATACAGCTGAATTAGTTTCTAAAAGAGAAAATATAAAACTCAGTTTGGTTAAGCATGATGAAAAAGGGTATGTAGATTTAAATCATCTTCAACAATTATTGGAAGAAAACCGAGATAAAAAAACTTTAGCATCCTTAATGCATGCTAATAATGAAATAGGTAACAGACTGCCTTTAAAACAAGTGTCTGATTTATGTAGGAAATATGGAGCTTATTTTCATTCAGATACTGTGCAAACAATGGGCCACTATAAATTTGATGTGAGAGAGTTGAATATTGATTTTTTAACCTGCTCTGCGCACAAATTTCATGGGCCAAAAGGAATAGGATTTTTATACATTAACGAAAACATTCAAATAAAACCTATTATAACTGGAGGGGCACAAGAAAGAAATGTTAGGGCAGGAACAGAAAATATTATTGGGATAGTTGGATTGACTAAAGCGATGGAAGTAGCATATCGTGATTTAGAAGAACATAAAAATCATATTCAAGGTTTAAAAACTTATATGATAGAGCAATTAAAAGAAACAATTCCTGGAGTTAGTTTTAATGGAGATCCGGAAGGGGATAGCTTATATACAGTTTTAAATGTCACTTTTCCAAATAGTGAGATGGATGAAATGCTTCTCTATAATTTTGATATTGAAGGAATTGCAGTTTCTGGAGGGAGTGCTTGTTCTTCTGGTAGTAATGTCGGTTCTCATGTTCTTAGAAATATAGGAACCGACATGACAAAACCAGCATTAAGGTTTTCATTTAGTAAATACAACACCAAAGAGGAAATAGATTATACAATACAAGTTATTGAAGAACTTTTTGCTGTAAAAACTTAGCTCTATGAAGGTTACTTTTTTAGGAACCGGAACATCACAAGGCGTACCAGTTATTGCTTGTAATTGTGAGGTTTGTATGTCTGAAAACTCAAAAGACAATAGACTTCGAACCTCTATAATGTTAGAAGATAAAGGGAAAGTAATAGTAATTGATACTGGTCCAGATTTTAGACAACAAATGCTTAGGGAAAATGTGCAGCAATTAGATGCTGTAGTGTTTACTCACGAACATAAAGATCATGTTGCAGGATTAGATGATGTACGTGCTTTTAATTTTAAGCAGAAAAGAGATATGGATATTTATGCCACCCCCGAAGTTCAAACGGCTTTAATCCGTGAGTTCCATTATGCATTTGCTGAATATAAATATCCAGGAGTTCCTAGTTTAGCACTACATACAATCAACGATAATGTCTTTAATATAGGCGAAGTTGAACTACAGCCTATTAATGTTTGGCATTATAAAATGCCAGTTAAAGCGTTTAGAATAAAGAATTTTACATACATTACTGATGCTAATAGAATAGAGGATAAAGAATTGAAGAAAATAAAAGGGTCTGAAATAATTGTCCTAAATGCTTTAAGAAAAACGGACCATATTTCACATTTTAACCTAGCTGAAGCTGTAGAATTGTTAAAAGAATTAAAGCCAAAAAAAGCTTATTTAACACATATTAGTCATCTTTTAGGTAAACACGATGAGGTACAACAAGAGTTACCCGACTTTATTGAAATTGCACATGATGGGCTAAAAATCGACTGTTAAATAGATTGAGCCTTTTTTGTTTTAATAATACTCCAATCCATTAAGTTTTAATACTTTTGAAGCATAACTAAAAAACAAATTAATATGGCAGATTTTCAACAAATGGATGTACCTGAATTTCCTAAAAATGCAAAGAGAATAATTTTAATGGTAGTTATTGGAATTATACTTTTAATCGTAATCTTTAAAAGTGTTAAAAAAATTGATGGTGGAGAAGGAGGAGTATTATTTAGAGCTACTTCAGGTATTGATACTGAAAACACCTACGCTGAGGGATGGATATTTATAGCTCCATGGAATGATTTACATATATATAATGTGAGACAACAGGAGGTTATGGAAGATATGGCGGTTCTATCTTCAAACGGATTAGAAATATCATTAGAAGTCTCTTCTTGGTACCAACCACAATTTGGTGATTTAGCAAAATTACATCAAGAAAAAGGACAAGGTTATTTAGACCAAGTAGTAAAACCAGCAATAAGATCAGCCAGTAGAAGTGTTATTGGTAGATACACTCCCGAAGAAATTTATTCTACAAAAAGAGATGCGATTCAATCAGAAATTTACGAAGAGACTAAAAAGATTTTAGACAAACAATATATACAATTAAATGAAATTTTAGTTAGAGACATTACGCTACCACCAACAATTAAAACTGCTATAGAGGGTAAGCTTAAACAAGAGCAAGAATCGTTGGAGTATGAGTTTAAATTGCAGAAAGCACAAAAAGAAGCTGAAAAAGTAATGATTGAAGCTAAAGGTAAAGCTGAAGCAAATAGAATCTTAAATGCTTCATTAACACCGAATATTCTAAAAGAAAAAGGAATTGAAGCTACATTAGAATTAGCTAAATCCCCAAATACAAAGGTGGTAGTTGTAGGAGGTAAAGATGGATTGCCATTGATTTTAGGAAATAATTAAAAAAGTAAAATAGTATAATTTTGAAAAGCCTCTATTTATAGAGGCTTTTTATTTTACATTAAAACTTAATAGTTTTTTATCTTCAATAAAGCAATCAAGCTTATCATTGATTTGAACAGGCCCAACTCCTGCTGGTGTTCCAGTAAAAATGAGGTCTCCAATTTTAAGTGTAAAGAATTTTGATACATAAGCTACTAGCTGATTAAAATTAAAGAGCATGTCTTTAGTATTGCCCAGTTGTTTGGATTCACCATTTATCTGTATACCAAATTTCAGGTTATTGATGTCTTCAAATTGGCTGATAGGTGTAAATTTACTGATAGGAGCAGAACCATCAAACGCTTTTGCTTTTTCCCAAGGCAATCCTTTTTCTTTACATTGCTGTTGAATATCGCGAGCTGTAAAATCAACGCCAACAGCAATTTCACTATAATATTTATGCGCAAATTTTTCTTCTATATGTTTTCCTAACCGATTAATTTTAATCACTATCTCTACTTCATGGTGTACCTCTTTTGAAAAACTAGGATAAATAAATGGATTTTTATTTGGCAGTAAAGCTGTATCTGGTTTTAAAAAGATAACAGGCTCTTTTGGTATGGGACTGTTTAATTCCTTTGCGTGGTCAGCATAATTTCTTCCTATGCAAATAATCTTCATCTATGAATTGAATTTGTTTTTAAGCATATTTAGTTTATCAATACTCACTTCTTTATTATGAGGAATAGGCGGATTGTTTTTTGCTTTCTTTTGTTGAGGTTTTGAAATAGGTTTTATTCGTTGTTTAATTTCTTTAAGAATTTTTTTAGTGTATAAGGGGAAATCTCCATTCATTATCCAACTATAATATCCTGGTTCCTTTTCTAATATTTCAGTGACAGGCTTCCCTTTATGTTTACCGAAATTAAATACTTCGATGTCCTTTGAATTGTATACGATTCTTCCTAGTAAATCAACGTTTTTTGTTGTTTGAGAAAATTCACTCAAAAACTCAGTATCGTTTTTTAAATCATTATACTTTTCTATTTGTGCTTCTAATATCTCAAAGGTAGCAGTAGTATCTGCTTCAGCACTGTGTGCATTTGTTAAATCTTTATTACAATAGAATTTATAAGCTGCAATTAAAGTGCGCTGTTCCATCTTATGAAAAATGTTTTGCACATCTACTAATTTTCTATTAGCTACATTAAAATCAATATTTGCTCTTAAAAATTCTTCAGCTAAAAGAGGGATGTCAAATCTGTTTGAGTTATAACCTGCTAAATCACAATCCTTAATAAATTCATTCAATTCATTAGCAACTTCTTTAAACGTTGCTTTATCTTTTACATCATCATCTTTAATTCCGTGAATAGCGGAAGCTTCTTTTTCAATAGGGATAGTTGGATTTAAGAGT
>JBFIEB010000191.1:0-5661 GCA_041603555.1 Vicingaceae bacterium | reverse complement strand
GTCTAGCTCCCGTTGGGGTTTTATTAGCTGTTTTAGGCTACGCTTTGGGTACTTATGGCGCAATATTATGTGCAACATTAATGGAATTGGTTTCATCCTAATTTTTTAATAAAAATTACGTTTAAAACAGATTATCTTTCGATTAAATCAATAGTTTTGCCGACTAATAATTTAGACCAAATTGGCAAAACAAATTAAACTAATTGGAGTTTTACTTTTTGTAGTAATCAACTTAACCGTATTTGCCCAAAAAATAACCCCTTTTCAATCATGGAAAACAAAAGATTTAGCAAAAGCGAATAGCGCCAGAACTTTTAAAGATGTTTCCTTTCAAGAAAAGAAAGTTATCTTTTACATTAATCTTGCAAGAATGAATGGAGGTCTATTTGTAGATACTTACTTAAAAGATTATCGCGAAGATGTTCGAATCCCTAAAAATAAGTATTATCGTTCTCTAGTAAAAACCTTACAAGAACAAGAATCTCTACCACCATTACAACCACAAGAAGACCTTTTTAAAGAAGCTATTAAGCACGCTAAAGAAATGGGAAGGTTGGGAAAAAAAGGACATCGTTCCGCCAATCATAAGAGCTTTGATGAAAGAATGAAAAAATTTAGAAAAAAATATGACAAAGTGAAAGAAAGTAATCAATATGGTTTTCCTGATGCGCTTTCTATCGTAATTGATTTATTGATAGATGATAATAAAGAAAGTTTAATACATCGAAAAACCTTATTACATAAAAACTTAAAATACATTGGCGTGGGCATCAGGTCTCACAAAATGTATCAAATCAATACTTCATTATTGTTTGGAGGCAAATTAATAGGACAACCTATAAATTAACTTTCAAGTAGTCCTCTACCTATTTTTTTGAGTTCACCACTATTTTTGAGTTGAAGCACTATTTTATCTAGTACCCCATTTACAAACACTTTACTTTTTGGAGTGCTGTACCATTTAGAAAGTTCTATATACTCATTAAGAGTAACCTTTACTGGCACAGATTCAAAATAAAGCAATTCCGTTAGTGCCATTTTCATTAATAAGATATCAACCATAGCAATACGATCAACATCCCAATTCTTAGTTTTTTCAGCAATTAACATAGCATTTTCCTTATCAGCACTTAAGGTTTTTTTAATCAAGTCTTTTACAAACTGTTGATCCTCCTTCTTGTCTCTATACAATGACATTAAACTTTCGTTTTTAGTAGAATTTTTAGAAAACTTTTTAATTGTTTTTATTACCATGCTTAGTATAAAATCAATTTCATCATAACCCCAAAAAATACTTTTTTCTTCTATTTCAGAAATCAACAAATCAAAATCAGGAACTACTTTTTTATAAACATCTATAACAAATTTTTGTTCCTCTTCGAAGCTGGAAGTTTTGGATAACATGTATGACTTAAACACATCATGCTCTTTTAAAAAAGAATTGAACTTAATTATTAATTCTTGATCAATGCTCCAAGATATTTTTTTATTTTTTATTTGTTTATTTAGACTAGTATTGTCAACTAATAATCGGAAAACCTTATTGTCTATAAACTTGGTGTTTGGAGTAAGGTCTTCTTCAGTTGGAAGTTGTTTCTTTTTTGCCTCTTCTATTTTTAATCCTGATAGATATGTTAGTTCTAGAGGAAGGGCTAGAAGAAGTAGATATAAATCATACATTTTTTCTAAACTCAAAAAAGTTTCACTCTCCAATTTTTTTACAACCTTATCTTCAGACTGAAAATAAGCATACAATGATTGAAATGCCTTTATTCTTAAGAATCTTCTACTCAACATACCTGCTCTACTAATTTATCTAGAATTTATTTTTTTTCATTTATTCTATCTTCAGCCATTTTATTAGCAATAGCATAAGTAGGAATATTATTTGCTTTTGATCCATTTATAATCTCCGTGGTTGTGTCGTAAATTTGAGCAGCTTTTTCCATTGCCCATTCTGCAGTTCTTCCATCAACTTCTGCGAAACAATTAATTACCCCTCCAGCATTTATCATAAAATCTGGGGCATAAATAATTCCTTTATCCATTACAGCTTTTCCATGAACAGTTTCCTCCTTTAATTGGTTATTTGCAGCACCAGCAATTATAGAACATTTTAATCTATTTAGTGTGTCATCATTCACTGTTGCTCCTAACGCACAAGGAGCATAAACATCAACATCTAAATCATATATCTCATCCAATCCAACTATAGTTGCCCCATACTTGCCAGAAACCTCTTTTAAAGATGGTTCATGTATATCTGTTACAAAAATTTTGGCTCCTTCCTCATTTAAATGTTTTATTAAGTATTGTCCAACATGACCAACTCCCTGAACAGCGACCTTTATTCCTTCTAATGAATCATTCCCAAACTGTGCCTTAGCACATGCTTTCATACCAACATAAACCCCATAAGCTGTTACTGGAGAAGGGTCTCCACTTTTCCCAGGCAATCCAGCAACATGATCCGTTTCTTGGTTTACCCAAACCATATCTTGAGGAGAAATACCAACATCCTCAGCAGTAATATATTTTCCATTTAATGACTCAACAAATTGACCAAATCTTCTAAACAAGGCTTCATTTTTTTGAGTATGTGAATCTCCAATTATTACAGCTTTTCCTCCCCCTAAATCTAGCCCTGAAATAGAATTTTTGTATGTCATTCCTCTTGACAACCTCAGTACATCAGTCAAGGCATCAACTTCATTAGAGTAATTCCACATTCTTGTTCCACCTAAAGATGGTCCAAGAACAGTATTATGAATTGCAATAATAGCCTTTAATCCAGTTGCTCTATCTTGACAAAAAAGCACTTGCTCATGCTCCATACTAACCATTTGGGCTAATATATTTCTTTCATCTGCCGAAATTTCTTTTATATCTAATATATTATTCATTATACTAGTTTTTTAATTTTTAGCCTTATTAAACAGTTAAAGATAATTACTTTTGAGATTCAAAAACTTGTAACAATTCTCTATTGTATAAGGGAAGCAAAGTTAATGTTTTTGGTGAATTGTGATAGTTATTTTAAAAATAACTTTGGTAAAACTGATTGATGAAATCCTTAAAACATTTAAATAAATATTTATACAAATACAAATTCCGTTTAATTTTAGGTATCTTATTTGTAATAGCTTCAAACATTTTTGGATTATTTCCTGCTCAAATTATTCGTGAAGCTTTTGATTTGGCAGATGCTCAAATCAGTGGAATAGAATTAAAGAATGAATCTTTTTTAACGCCATTTTTTGAGGGATTATCTTTTACAAAAATCATCTTAGCCTTTGGCTTAATTGTTTTATTGCTAGCTCTAATTAAAGGTGTTTTTACCTTCTTTATGAGACAAACAATTATTGTTATGTCTAGGCTAATTGAGTATGATCTAAAAAACGAAATTTTCAATCATTACCAATTACTCGATTCCACATTCTATAAAGAAAATAATACTGGTGACATCATGAATAGAATTAGTGATGATGTGAGTAAAGTACGAATGTTTTTAGGTCCTAGCATTATGTATACTATAAACTTGATTGTTTTATTTGCTTTGGTTGTTCCAGTAATGTTCTCTATAAATGTAAAACTTACCATATACTCATTAATGCCGTTACCAATATTGTCAATAATTATATATTTAGTTAGCAACCTTATTAATAAACAAAGTGAAAAAGTTCAACGTAAATTATCAGATATTACTACCTTATCTCAGGAAACCTATTCTGGAATTAGAATTTTAAAAACTTTTGTAAAAGAAAAATTCTTTTCTTCCAAACTAAATGCCGAAAATGAAACTTATAGAACTCATTCTATGAGCTTAGTAAAAACTAATGCACTATTCTTTCCAGTAATGATGTTATTAATTGGTTTAAGCACCATTTTTACAATCTACATTGGCGGTAATCAATATATAGCAGGAAATATAACCAAGGGCAATATACTTGAATTTGTTATCTATGTTAACATGTTAACTTGGCCTGTAACAGCTATAGGATGGGTTACCTCAATAGTCCAAAGAGCTGCAGCTTCTCAAACTAGAATCAATGAATTTTTATCTACCCAACCTAAAGTAATTAATCCCTCAACTGACGATTTAGATTTTAATGGAGACATTGAATTTAATAATGTTTCTTTTACTTATCCAGAGTCTGGAATTACTGCTCTAAAAAATATTTCATTCAAAGTAAAAAAGGGTGAAACCTTAGCAATTGTTGGTAGAACTGGGGCCGGAAAATCTTCAATTATAAATTTACTTTTAAGAAATTATGATGTAGGTTCTGGTGAGATTTTAATTGACGAAAAAAATATAAAATCAATTAATCTTAATACGCTAAGAGAAAACACGGGTCTGGTCCCGCAGGATGTATTTTTATTTTCTGATACTATTGAAAATAATATTGCTTTTGGTTATAAAAATGAGCTGCCAAAACAATCTATTATTGAGGAGGCAGCAAAAAATGCAGCCATATATAATAGTATCATAGAATTACCAGATGGTTTCAAAACAACTATTGGAGAGCGAGGTATCACTTTATCTGGTGGTCAAAAGCAAAGAATTTCTATTGCACGAGCAATAATTAAAGACCCTCACTTATTAATTTTTGATGATTGCCTTTCAGCTGTTGATACTGAAACAGAGGATATTATCTTAACTAATTTGAACAAAGTTATGATTGGAAAAACCTCTATAATTGTCAGTCATAGAATATCTACCGTAAAAAATGCAGATACTATTTTAGTTATAGAAGATGGCAGAATCATTGAATCTGGAACTCATGAAAAATTACTCGAATCTAAAGGTAATTACTATGAAACCTACCAAATGCAATTATTAGAATTAGAGAAAAATAAAATGAAATAATAATTTATCAATAGTTTGAAAACTGATTATTAATATCTAAATTTGCAGCCTCTTTTATAAGAGAAATAAACATAGGAATTATGGATGCTATAAAATTTGTGGAAAACGAACTATCTCCTGTAACTGAATTGCCTTCTTTTAAAGCTGGTGATACGATTACAGTATATTATAAAATTAAGGAAGGTAATAAAGAAAGAACTCAGCATTTTCAAGGGACCGTATTGCAGAGAAGGAATTCTGGAGCAAATGAAACATTTACAATAAGAAAAATGTCTGGCAGTGTTGGTGTCGAAAGGATATTTCCTTTAGCTTCTCCTTTCATTGAAAAAATAGAAGTTAACAAACATGGTAATATTAGAAGAGCTAGAATTTTCTACTTAAGAGAAAGAACTGGCAAATCAGCAAGGATTAAAGAAAAGAAAATAATCAAGAAATAATTACAATTTTTATTTTGTAACTTAAAAAGCCTCGAAAAAAATCGAGGCTTTTTTATTGCATGCTATACGAGCAGCCATAAAAAATAGACTAATAAATACTTTTAATCGATAAAAAATATCTTTTCTATTTTAGTTATTTTACTATTGATTTAAATAGAAAAGATGGGTAAATTTGTAGTCCTATCAAATTAAACTTAAAGCAAGGGTATGAGGCAATTAAAAATTACCAAATCTATCACAAATCGTGATAGTGCATCATTAGACAAATATTTACAGGAAATAGGCAGAGAAGATTTAATTACTGCTGAAGATGAAGTAGAATTAGCTCAAAAAATTAAACAAGGAGATCAAGTTGCT
>JBFIEB010000190.1:0-5672 GCA_041603555.1 Vicingaceae bacterium | reverse complement strand
TTCCAGGAGATACCTTAACCAATGTCGATTTTTTCCCAGTAGGAGGTTTAGGACCTTATCAACTATCATCAGATAGTGGAAGTTCATATTTGCCTTATGGTGTTTACTCTACTCAATTGGAAGTAGGATCTACCTACTATATTATGATTAATGATTCAAATAATTGTACCTCAGCATATGTAGATACAATAAATATAAATCCTCCTGTATTAATTGATAGTGTTTATTATGAGAAATGCTATTCAACTAGTCAAACGCTTGGTGAAGTAATTGTTTTTCCATCTGGTGGAACTGGAGGAATGTATCAAGCTTCATTTAATAACGGGTCAACTTATGGAGCAGTTGGAGGTTATACAGATAGCCTTTTAATTAACACCACTCATTATATTATAGTGATGGATAGTTTAGGTTGTTTATCTTTAACAGATACACTTATACTCCCAGACAGGTTAGCGACATTTAGTTCAGTAACGTCTAATTATAATGGACAAGACATAACGTGTAATGGAGATACTAATGGAGTTGCACAGGCAACGCAATCGGGTGGAGAGGGGCCATACTCATACTTATGGTCTAATGGTCAAACTAATTCTACTGCCATTAATTTAGGTGCAGGAATCTACCTTGTGACCATTACGGACAAGAATGGATGTTCAGATACTTCAAGTGTATTACTTACTCAACCAGATACACTTTCTCAAACAGTAGTGATAACTTCAAACTATAATGGATTTGATGTGAGTTGTAATGGGTCAAATGATGGATCAGTTGATTTAACATCATTTGGTGGAACTCCACCCTACAGCTATTCATGGAGTAATTTTGCTATTACCGAAGACTTAGTCAATATTGGCGCTGGAATTTATAGTGTACAAATTACCGATGTTAATGGATGTATTGATTCCAATAGTATTCAACTAAATGAGCCTGATTCTATCATTTTATCTGCAATAATAGATCATGTTAAATGTAATGCTTATACAGATGGCTCTATTAATTTAACAGTTATAGGAGGTGTAAATCCGTATGCATACAATTGGTCAACTGGGGATACTATTCAGGATATTGCTAACATTGGAGCAGGTAGTTATATTGTAGTGGTTACAGACCTGAATGCATGCACCGTAACAGATACATTTAATGTGGCAGAAGAATTTCCATTAATTCTTACTACAACCCAACAAAATGTAAGCTGTTATGGTATGGCCGATGGAAACATAGATTTAACGGTTGTTGGAGGTGTAAATCCATATGTTTATTCTTGGAATACTGGATCGACACTTGAAGATATAGACAGTCTAAGTGTAGGGAATTATACAGTAATTGTAACAGATTCTAACAATTGCTTTAAAACGGATACTATATTGATAACTCAACCAGATTCTTTATGGGCAACTATAAATAGTGTTATATATCCTAATGGCCATAACATCAGTTTATACCTTTTATCAGATGGATCTATAGATCTAGAAGTTTATGGTGGAACTGTTCCATATGTTTATAACTGGTCTAATGGCGCAATTACTCAAGATTTAATAAATGTTGGAGCAGGAAGTTACTCTGTAGTCATTACAGATATGAATGGTTGCGTTTACTCAACATTTATAGAACTTACCGAGCCTTTTGATTTAGAAATGCCTACAGTAATTACCTCAAATGGTGATGGTAAAAATGATAATTTTTTAATTCATGGTTTAGAATCTTATCCAGATAATACCTTGCTCATCTTTAACAGGTGGGGTGATCAAGTATATGAAATGAGTAATTATGATAACCAATGGGACGGAAAATCCAGCAGTGGTAATAAACTTCCAGCAGGTAACTACTATGTTATTTTAACTATAAATAATGGAGAAATTGTACTCAATGGATTTGTTGAAATTATACGATAATTAAAAATGATAAAGATGAAACATATAACTCTTTTAATCACGTGCATATCAACTAGCATACTTGTATCTGCACAGCAAGATTTAATGGTAAGCCAATATACTTTTAATCATACATTTTTAAATCCAGCAGCAGCAGGCATTAGTGGTTCTTATAAGGCTAGCTTAATGTATCGAAATCAATGGGTTCAATTTGAAGGAGCACCTATTTCACAGTTTTTGTCAATTGATGGACCAGTTATTTCAGATAAAATGGGGCTTGGTTTATTGGTGCAAAATGAAAAAATTGGTGTTAATAGACAAACAGATGTGTTGGCTAACTATTCTTACATTATTGATATGGATAAAACAAAATTGTCTTTTGGACTAAGAGGTGGAATGACCTTTTTTAGTACTAATTATACTGAACATAAGGCTTGGGATGTAGATGATGAAATTTTACAGGAAAATACTACTAGCTATTTACCTAATGTTGGTTTTGGAGTTTATTTAAAGAATGAAAATTATTTTGCTAGTTTATCTATTCCACACCTTCTTAATTACGCTCCTCAAACAAATTTAACACTAGATTTTGAGCATTCCAACCAACTGGTTAGGCATTATTATTTGTTTGGTGGTTATCGAATTAATTTATCAGAAATGCTGATTTTAGAGCCTAGTGTTTTATTAAAATATGCAGGTGGAGCACCTGGTCAACTGGATGGTAATCTGCTTTTTGAATACAAAGAAATGATTAGTTTAGGAGCTGGTTATAGAACTGGGGATAGTTTTATTATTCTAGCTAAATATGCAATGAATAATAAATTTCATTTTGGATATGCTTTTGATGTGACTATGACAGACATAAAAGATTACTCGAAGGGTTCACATGAAATTATGTTGAATTATACTTTTGGAAGAGAGCTAAGTGGTACACCTAGCTTCTATTAAGTATGATAGTAATGATAAATACCTACTCAATGTGTTACTTTTTTTACCAAGATAGTTACCAACAGTTTCTTTTTCTTGCCAATTCTCCCAATTAAATCGTTACTATAAAGTTACTCAAGACATTTTAAAACATTGAAATCATAAGTAACTATAAATCAGTAAAATAGATGTTTTAATCACTTAAAATCTTGTGCGCATTAGCGCGTATGGGTTCAAGTCCCATCTCGAGTACCAAAGCCTTTCAGAGAAATCTGGAAGGCTTTTTTGTTGGTTTACGCCAAAATAGGGCAACTGATTAAATCTTCTAAAATTCTTGATTGAACGGGCTTATAGCGTTAGACATTTTATAGAAGAAGCATTATTAGTAACTTTATGGAACTGATGAAATCAAACAATAAAATAGCTGGTGTTGGATTGCTCACGGCAATTGCAGCTTCATTGTGTTGCATAACTCCTGTAATAGCTCTTGTTGTTGGAACAAGCGGAATAGCTTCTACATTTTCATGGATGGATCCAGCAAGACCATACTTAATCGGTTTTACGATTCTTACTCTGGGATTCGCATGGTACCAGAAATTGAAACCAAGGAAAGACATTGATTGTGATTGTGAAACTGATGAAAAACCAAGATTCCTTCAGTCAAAACTTTTTCTTGGAATCATTACTGTCTTTGCAGCGGTCATGTTAAGCTTTCCTTATTACTCTCATATCTTTTTTGCTAATAATATATCAACGATGGAGATTGCTCCTGAGAATATCCAAAAGGCTGAGTTTATTATTGAAGGCATGACATGTGAGAGTTGTGAAGAACATGTAACACATGAGATTCACCAGCTTGATGGAATAGGAAATATAAATGTTTCTTATATTAAAGGAAATGCAATTGTTGAGTTTGATAGTTCAAAAACAAACAATGAAGAGATAAAGGATGCCATCAATTCAGCGGGATACACTGTAACGGAAATAAAGAAGCTATAATGGAAATTGAACTAAAATCAACAATAACTTGCCCTAAGTGTGGTCATAGAAAAGAGGAAGAAATGCCAACTGATGCATGCTCTTGGTTTTATGAATGTAAGAATTGTAAAACTATACTTAAACCATTGGAAGGAGATTGCTGCGTTTACTGCTCATATGGGTCAGTTCCATGTCCTCCTGTTCAGGAAAATGGGAACTGTTCTCCGGATTGCTGTTAGCATCAATTTGGTTCGACAATACAATCATCTCCTTTAGATTCGGGGATTTTTGGTTAAATATGAATATCAGATGAAGTGCTAAGTATATTCTTGAGATTCTACTTTAGTTTTATAAAAAACTCCTTTATTTTCTTTTCTCTTTTTTGATTGCTTTACAATTAAAAGAGCAATCGTTATCATGTTCCTTAGCTCAATTAATTGTGGGAATATTTTGTTTTTTTTGTATAATTCCTCTGTTTCTTTCTTTAATATGTTAATCCTTTTGTTCGCTTTTTCTAACCGTTCTTCTGATCGAATTAAGCCTACATAATCACTCATTAAAAATTGCAACTCTTTAATGTTATGGGTTACAAGGATGAGTTCCTTTTGTCTAATAGTGCCTGCATCATTCCATGCCGGAATATTCATTGGGAGCGAAATATTTTTAACCAGTTTAATTGAACTTTGAAAACAACGATCTGCGAATACTAATGCCTCCAATAATGAATTAGAAGCTAGCCTATTAGCTCCGTGTAAACCTGTATTAGCACACTCACCACATGCATATAAATTTTCAATAGTAGTTTGTCCAAATTCATTAACAGAGATTCCCCCACATAAATAATGAGCTGATGGTACTACCGGAATCATGTGTGTTTTTAGATTGATACCAAGACTTTTCATTTTAAGAAAAATACTTGGAAAACGGGTTTTAAAAGATTGAGTATTTAAGTGCCTACAATCTAAATAAACGAATTCATCTCCGCTTATTTTCAACTCGGTATCAATTGCTCTTGAAACAATATCTCTTGAAGCAAGTTCTTTACGAGAATCATATTTTTCCATAAATAACTCACCTGATTTATTTCTGAGAAGGGCTCCAAATCCTCTTACCGCTTCGGATATTAAATAAGAAGGATTAATTGTGTGATGGAATAAAGCTGTTGGATGAAACTGAATAAATTCCATATTTTCAACCTTAGCTTTTCCGCGATAAGCCATCGCTATCCCATCTCCAGTAGCAATTGCTGGATTAGTGGTATTTTGATATACTTGACCGATACCTCCGGTAGCAAGCATAGTTATTTTAGCCTTATATGGCTTTATTTTTCCTGTTCTTGAATTTAAAATATAGGCACCGAAGCAGCGATTTTTCTTTGAATTTTTCCTATTTTCAGGAGGGAAGTGGTGCTCTGTAATTAGATCGATTGCGAATTGCTGAGAAAGTATTTTGATATTATTTGCTTTATGAATTTGGTGTAGTAATGTTTCCTCAATTTCAATTCCTGTAATATCCTTGTGATGTAGAATTCTATTTTTAGAATGGCCTCCTTCTAAACCAAGGCTATATTTTCCATCGCTATTTTTATCAAAGTTGGCTCCCCATTGAACTAATTCTTGAAATCGTTCACGGCCTTCTCTAACTACAATTTCTACAATATTTTTTTTACACAAACCATCGCCAGCTTTTAAGGTGTCATTGACATGTTGATCATAGGAATCACTAATTTCATCGATTACAACGGCTATTCCTCCTTGGGCATATTTTGTATTTGATTCTTTTTTATCTGCTTTAGTTACAATTGCGATCTTCGTTTTTGGTAATTCATTTGAGATTTTTAGGGCATAAGTCAACCCTGCTATTCCAGAACCAATTATTAGAAAATCGAAATCATTC
>JBFIEB010000189.1:0-5673 GCA_041603555.1 Vicingaceae bacterium | reverse complement strand
TATCAATTCAAACCTTCTAACAGCTTCATCCATTCCAATTTTACGAGCCAACCCTACTCCTGCGTGTTTACTTTCAAGTTTTTTTTCTTGAATAAAGTGAAATTTCAAAGATTCTTCTTTATGTTTATTTCCCCAATCAACACCTTCATTAAAAGATATTTCATTTTGCTGGTATATTTTTTCTTCTGCATTTTCTGAAGCATTAATAATAACAATTACCTCAACACAGCAACTTGGTGTCAAACAATTATAAAGGCTCTTTATAGCAACCATTAAGTTGGGCTCATTACAACAAGGAATTACAACTACAATTCCTAAATTAGCACTAGGATCTTCCTTTATCAATTGCTCCCTAACCGAAAATCTATTAAGATAGTAATTCACGTTGCGAATTTAACAAATAAAAATCCCCAGTTGATAAACAAGAAAATCAACCAGGGATTAAATCAAGGAAAACTCGATTTATAAACTACTACAATTGCAAACACCATTAAAATGATTGTGAAAATTAAAAATATTATACTTTAAAAATTGTCAGGAAATTGACAGGAAAACAATTTTTCTAAAATATTATACATATTGCAACAACCATTCTTCTGCCTCTTTTTTAGTTCTAAAAAATCGGGTAAGAACTGATGGTTTATTCATTTTCATATAAAAATTAGCCAGCATTTTATGCGCCAGTGAATTGATAACAAAAGCCTCCACTTTAGAAAAAGAAAGCCCTTCTTCCGATGCAGCATATTCCCTTGCAGCTTTACTAATGTTCACATAATCTTCCACAATATGTAAAAGAGGGTATTTTTTATTTTCTAAAAGCTTTCGATATGCATCAATAATTTCTTTGCATTCTTCTATTCCTATATCAGCAGATTCTTTTATGAGAATCTCTACAATACCATCATCCCGAAGAAAAACTTCTGAATGCGCTAAAATTATTTTTCCAGTTATTTCGACCAAGAAGTAAATTTTAACGATGAAATTAAGTATTTATAGCTTCAAAGACAAATATTTGGCTGTAAAGGAATTGTTATCTGATACAAGTTCCTCTGGAGTACCAGAAAAAACAATATTACCTCCTTTCTCTCCTCCATCTGGACCTAAATCAATTATCCAATCTGCACATTTAACAACATCTAAATTATGTTCAATAACAATAATCGAATGACCTTGAGCGATTAGTGCGTCAAATGCTTTTAGTAATTTTTTAATGTCATGAAAATGTAATCCGGTTGTAGGCTCATCAAAAATAAATAACAAATTAGTAGAACTATCTTTTTTTGTTAAAAATGAAGCCAACTTAACTCGTTGTGCTTCTCCCCCTGAAAGCGTATTTGAGGACTGTCCTAAATGGACATACCCCAGGCCGACCTCCTGTAACGGTAAAAGTTTTTCAATAATTCTTTTTTCAATTTTTCCATGAGTTTTTTCAAAAAATGAAATAGCTGAATTAATTGTCATTTCCAATAAATCAGCAATATTCTTGCCTTCAAATTTTATTTCCAAAACTTCATTCTTGAATCGATTTCCCTTGCATTCCTCACATGTTAAATGAATATCTGCCATAAACTGCATTTCTACCGTAATTACTCCTTCTCCTTTACATGCTTCACATCTTCCTCCATCTATATTAAATGAAAAATGAGACGGTTTATATGCTCTTGTTTTAGCTAATCCTTGTGTTGCATATAAATTTCTTATTTCATCATAAGCTTTTACATAAGTAACAGGATTAGATCTTGATGATTTCCCAATTGGATTTTGATTGATAAATTCAACTCCATTTAAACTTTCAATATCCCCACTTATCTTATCAATAACTCCTGATAGTTCTGAATACCCGTCAAACATCTTTTTTAAAGATGGCAACAAACAGTTTTTTACCAATGATGATTTACCAGAACCACTAACCCCAGTAATTACAGTTAATATGTGTAATGGAAATTCAACATTAACTCCTTTTAGATTATTTTCTCTGGCTCCTTCAATAGTTATTCGTTTATTCCATTTTCTCCTTTTTAAAGGAATTTCGATTCTTTCTTGACCATTTATGTACTTAGCCGTTAAACTTTTATTACTTCCCAATAAATCTGAATAGTCTCCCTGAAAGACTATTTCTCCACCTAAATTACCAGCTTCTGGTCCTAAATCAATAATTTCATCAGCTGCCTTAATAATATCCTCATCATGTTCAACAACAATAACCGAATTACCGAGCTGCTTTAGTTCTCTTAATACTTTAATTAATCGCTCTGTATCTTTAGAATGCAATCCAATGCTGGGTTCGTCTAAAATATACATTGAACCTACCAAATTGCTTCCTAAAGAAGTGGCTAAATTTATACGTTGAGATTCTCCACCAGAAAGCGTGGAAGACAACCTGTTAAGGGTCAAGTATCCTAAACCAACATTATTTAAATACTGTAATCGGCTATTTATTTCCTGTAATAACCTATTAGCTATTTCAAGTTGGTGTTTATCCAATTTTATTTTTAAAAAAAACTGTTCTAATTGTTTAACAGGCATCAAGACGAAATCAGTAATAGATTTTCCATCAATTTTAACGTAATTAGCATCTTTTCTCAGTCTAGTCCCTCTACAATCAGCACATATAGTCTTCCCCCTATACCTTGACAACATAACCCTGTATTGAATTTTATAGCTTTTTGCCTCTAACTTCTTAAAGAATTTATTCAATCCTTTAAAATGTTTATTTCCTGTCCAAATAAGTTGCTTTTGATCTTCAGAAAGCTCATAAAAAGGTTTATGAACAGGAAAATCAAACTCCATAGCACTCATTACCAGCTCATTTTTCCAACGCTGCATTTTCTCTCCCTTCCAACAAACAATAGCATTATCAAAAACAGATAAATTTTTATTAGGAATCACTAAGTTCTCATCTATTCCTACAACACTTCCGTAGCCTTCGCAAGTTTTGCAGGCACCAATAGGGTTGTTAAAACTGAAAAAATGAGCATTTGGTTCATCAAACTCAATTCCATCCAATTCAAATCGATTGTTGAATGACTTTTCATAGCTTTTTTCGCCATCAATGATAATCACCTTACATTCTCCATTTCCTTCAAAAAATGCAGTTTCAACACTATCATATATCCTGCTAATATTATCCTCATCATCACTTATTACAAAGCGATCTATTAATAAACTTAAATTTTCTTCCTTAAAATTTTTAACATCCACTCTATCTAATCTTACAACTTTATTGTCCACCCAAACCCTTGAAAATCCCTGCATAATCAGTAGCTCTAGTTGCTTTTTTATATCTTCATAATCAACTTCTATTTCTGATAGTAAAATAACCTTTGTTCCATTTTTATGAGCATTAATGTATTCAACAATGCTATCAGGTCTATCTCTTTTAACTTCGTTCCCCGAAATTGGAGAATAAGTAACTCCTATCCGCGCAAATAAGAGTTTTAAATAGTCATAAATCTCTGTAGAAGTTCCAACTGTAGAGCGTTTGTTGACAGTGTTTACCTTTTGTTCAATGGCAATTGCCGGTGCAATACCGTAAATATGGTCAACATCGGGCTTTTCGATCTTTCCCAGAAACTGTCTGGCATAGGAAGATAAACTTTCTACATACCTTCTTTGTCCTTCTGCAAATAAGGTGTCAAAAGCTAAAGAAGACTTCCCAGATCCCGATAATCCAGTGATTACAACAAATTTGTTTCTAGGAATGGCAACATCAATATTCTTCAAATTATGCACTTTAGCACCCTTTACATAGATATGTGTTTTGGTGTTTATTGGTTTATCAACCATTTTAGGCATAGAATTTGAGGTGTGTTAATTAATGTTAAAGAAATCAAAATTACTTTTCTTTTTAGTAGTTTTGAGGTAACAAAAAAAATATTTTTGCCGTATACAATAAAACAAAATAAGCAACGTTTGTTGTTTGTTACGTTAATATTAAAATTAAAAAAACGCCTATAAGTAATATCTACTCTTTTTAAATAATAAGCTATTAAAGCTATAATTATTGTAAACAATTAAAGGAGGAGGGTATTATGAAACTTTCAAAACTTTCGGAGAAGGAATTAGTTCAAGCTTATTTAAAGGGCAACGAACTTGCAATTCAACAATTAATCACTCGTTTTAAAAGTCGAGTTTATACTTACATTATATGTAAAGTAAGAAATGAAGCACTTGCTGAAGATGTATTTCAAGACACTTTTATAAAGGTGATTAATACTATTAAAAAAGGCAAATACAACGATGAAGGAAAGTTTTTACCTTGGGTAATGCGTATTGCCCACAATCTTATTATAGACCATTACAGAAAAAATACAAGAATGCCATTTGTAAAAGGAAGTGATGATTTTGATATTTTCGATGTAATTAAAAGTCCAGAGAACAATATCCAAGAAGACTTAGAAAGAGACCAGGTTTTATCTGATGTAAAAAATCTAATTAAATACTTGCCGGATGACCAAAGAGAAGTATTGATGATGAGGTTATATTACGATATGAGTTTTAAAGAAATATCAGAATCTACGGACGTAAGTATTAATACAGCCCTTGGCAGAATGCGTTATGCGCTAATTAATCTTAGAAAGATGGCTGAAGAAAAGAATTTATCATTAACTCTTCATTGAGAAGTTAATATTGTTTAGTTAGGTAAAAGCTCTAAGGTAACTCTTTGGGCTTTTTTTAATTTATTTTAAGATTTATATAATAAATGATAATAACTATCGTTTTAGATACAATTACGCACAAAAACTAAAACATTTTTATAGCCTATGCAAAAATTTACTCACTCTGATTTATTGGAAATTACTGAAAAAGAGAACGAAATTAAAGTTCTCCTAAATCAAAACAAGGAGGATAAAGTTTATACTCCAAAAACTGAAACAGTAGCTAACATACTTAATTATTCAAAGGCATTAAGTATTAAAAAATCTACAAATTTAGATTTTATTGAATTGGTTTTAAATTAACCATCTCACTCAAACCCCGCTAATCACGGGGTTTTTTATTTTACTGCAATTACAGATATCTCTACATTTACATTTTTCGGTAAACAAGCCACTTCAACTGTTTCCCGTGCTGGAAAATCTGCTGTAAAATAAGTTCCATAAACTTCATTGATTTGACTAAAGTTATTCATATCTGAAATAAATATAGAACACTTTATCACATTTGAAAAATCCATTTCCGCTTCACTAAGTAATGCTTTTAAATTTTCCATTACCAACTTAGTTTCACTCCGAATTTCATCAATTTCAAGTTCATTCGTTACAGGGTTAATCGCTATCTGTCCAGAAGTATAAAGTGTGTCTCCTATTAATACCGCTTGGCTATATGGACCAATTGGGGTTGGAGACTTAGTTGTGTTTATTATTTTTTTCATAGCTAATAAATCGTAATAAGTCTTGAGTAAAATCAAGCATACTCTTAATTTCTTCTGTTCGAGCAGTTCTTAAATAATTAAAAATCATTAAAGCCTCACCATTGCTTTCAATGTGATGAATTTTATTTCCTTCAAGGAATTCAATCAATTCAGGGGTGAAAAAGTTACCCAAAGCTTCTTCATTTTCTCCCATAACCAAAAATTTTGATGAAAAATTAGGATGCAATTTAAACCCATGATCTTCGTAACCTGCATAAGCCATTACTTTATCAAAAAATTTACTGAGGTAACCTTCCCAT
>JBFIEB010000188.1:0-5771 GCA_041603555.1 Vicingaceae bacterium | reverse complement strand
GATTAATAAAAATTATCCTTAGCGAAAATTTATAACTATTAAAAAGCCCTCAAGATTTCTCTTGAGGGCTTTTTAGTTTTTTAACTACAATTTGTTATTGAACTATTAATTTTTCTACTTTAACATTATTATCAGCATTGAATTCTATAAAATAAATGCCTGCGGATAATTTATGTTGTTCATCAATTTTCAACGTATATTTTCCTCGATTAAATGATTGTCCATTAATGATGTGAGTAACGTCTTGCCCAACAGCATTTTTTACTTTAATACTTAATTTTTGAACATTGTCATTTAAATAAAAAGAAACTTCTGCACTTGATTTCGTTGGATTAGGATAAATATTTAAGCTACCTATTACATTATAGTCTTCTATCCCAACAGCACCTCCAATATTAATATCATCAATATAAATATCATTTCCTCCACCTGAAGTAAACTCAAATTTAAACCTAACATTTGTTGCGGTACCAATAGGCGATAAACTTATCGTTCTTTCCATCCACTCCGCAGCAGTAGGAACAAAAACACCAGAATGATTTGAAGCAGTAGAAAGATTTGAAGTTGTTAGGGGTAGTTTTAATGACCAAGTAGCTCCACAATCAATAGACCAATAAACAAGCAATTTATCAGTATTTGCAGAGGTTTTCTTAGCAAAAGCCTGCTTAAAAGTCATCGTTTTTAATGTCGTTGTTGAAATATCAAAAGAAGGGCTTATTAACTCATCAATTTCACCATCATTACTGGTAAAATAATTCCTGATTCTTACCGATCTTGTTCCATTTGTAGCTGCTATATTATTATTCTGCCAAGTTTGCCCTCCGTCATTAAATATCCACCAATCATTACTAAACTGAGTAGTATTCTCAAATCCCTCTACTATTGGTCCAATGTAATCCGCAGTTAATGAACTAACAGTAATAATGCTAGGTTTAGTGAGATTTCCTGAACCTGCCGAAGTGGAAGGTTGATGAGTAACACTGTAAACCCCTGCTGTATTATAAGTAATCGTTGGATTCTGAAGGGGAGAAGTATTAGGGGTCCCTCCCGTAAATGTCCAATTCCAAGCTGTCGGAATCGCATTATAAGAATTGTCCGTAAATGTTACAGCAGCTCCTTCACAAATAAATTCTTTATTATAGGAAAATACGGCTATGGGTGCACAGGTAACTGGTCCATAGGGATTATTGGTGCCAGTTGCAATTAAGTTCGCATTGGTCCATAAATTATTACGTGCGCCCCAACTTGAATTTAGCGCAGTGTGCATCCTACTTTTTTGTCCTTCTGTAAACATCCTTTCGCAAAAAGAGTATTCCATATAATTTTGAACGTTATCCAAACTACTACAGGAAACAGCAGAAGTATTACAAGTTTGGTTACCAATTGTATTTGGAGTATCACCAACACCATCATCTCCGGTACAATTACTTGCTAATCCTGGGGTATTTGAACTTCCCCAACAATGTGGTAAATTCAGATAATGACCCACTTCATGGGTTACAGAATTACCAAGCTGAGCAGAACGAATTACAATTCCTTCTGCAGATTGGCTAGGAGCAAACCCCGGATAATAAGAATACCCTCCGGCTCCGCTTGCTAATGTTTGAACAACCCAAATGTTTAAATATTTGGTTGTATTCCAATTTACTAAACTTTTTACCCCTTCTCCACCGGCATAAGTTTGGGTTGAGACAGTTCTAGTAATACCCTCTGTACAATTCCCATTAGGATCTAAATGTGCTAATCTAAATTGAATTTCGCAATCTGCCGCTATTCCAGTAAATGCGGCAACAACCTGGCTAATATCCGCATTTAATTTCTGAAAATCTTCATTTAAATTTGCAACGGATGCCTCTATCGTTGCCTTTGAAACATTTTCCGGGCCATTGTTATGAATAATATGATAAACAACCGGAATGGTATAACTTATTGCTCCACTTTTATTCGAAATATGATTTTTTTCATATTGTTTTGCTAATTGGTTTTGTTGTTCAATGATGTCCTGAATTAAAGGGTTTTCAGCTAATCTTTGATTATTGATTTTGGCTGTTCCGCAATTTTTCCTACCTGGTTCACTTAAATCAATTTGAGCCACAGCAATCGATGAGATTAACAACATCAATGAAATCGATAATAATATCTTTAATTTTTTCATGAAAATTTGGATTTAGTTAGCTTAAGTATTTCTCAAATTTAATTAAAATTTAGGAAGTAAAGGGGGGTATTAAACCATCGGTATTTTATTATACCTTTTTGTGATTTTAATATCTCAAAAAAAAGCCCTCAAGATTTCTCTGGAGGGCTTTTCATTTATTAACTACAATTTGATATTGAACTATTAATTTTTCTACTTTAATATTATTATCGGCATTGAATTCTATAAAATAAATACCTGATGATAATTTATGTTGCTCATCAATTTTCAAGGTATATTTTCCTTGATTAAATGATTGTCCGTTAATGATGTGAGTAACATCCTGTCCAACAGCATTTTTTACTTTAATACTTAAATTTTGAACATTGTCATTTAAGTAAAAAGAAACTTCTGCACTTGAGTTTGTTGGGTTAGGATAAATATTAAAGCTACCAATTACACTATAATCTTCTATCCCAACAGCACCTCCAATATTAATATCATCAATGTAAATGTTATTTCCTAAACCAGAAGTAAATTCAAATTTAAATCTAACATTCGTAGCAGTAGCAATAGATGACAAATCTACGGTACGCGTTGTCCACTCACTTTGGTTAGTTGGTATGAAACTAGCAGTTTGATTAGGTGCTGTTGCTAATACACTTGCCGTAAGTGGTAATTTTAATAACCAAGTATTTCCACAATCTGTAGACTGGTAAATCAACAACTTATCAGTATTACCTGCAGATCTTTTCGCAAACGCTTGCTTAAATGTCATTGTTTTAATAGTTGCTGTAGAAATATCATATGAAGGAGATATCATAGCATCCACTCTCCCAACAAAATTGGTAAACACATTCAACACCCTAGAAGAACCCCCTCCAGTATATGCAGACTGATTGTTCCACTGCCATAGCTGACCACCTGATGGGTTTTCTATCCACCATTCATTATTAAATGTAGCTGCAACTTCAAATCCGTCAATAAATGGACCTGCATGTGCTGCGGCCAATGTACTAACAGTAATAATACTGTTTTTTGTAATATTTCCAGCTCCTGTAGCATTCGAAGGTTGGTGAGTAACACCGTAAACTCCTGCTGTATTATATGTAATGGTTGGGTTTTGTGCTGGAGAACTATTTGGAGTACCGCCAGTAAATGTCCAGTTCCAAGCAGTTGGAGTTCCATTGTAAGATAAATCAGAAAAGGAAACGGAAGCTCCTTCACAAATAAATTCTTTATCATAGCTAAATTCTGCGGTTGGAGCGCAAATGGGAGGATTATAAGGGTTTCCAACTCCGGTTAACGCATGATTGGCTGGTGTATTCAACTGATCAAGACCAGTTGAAACACTTACAGAGTTTAATGTTGCTTCCATAAATGTTTTTTGCCCTAATGAAAACATATTTTGACATTGATCATAACTCATAAAATTTTCAATTTGGTCAACCACATTTGAAGAATAAACAGAAGGTCCAGTAGCATCATTTGAACATGAATTTTGTACAGAACTACAACCATAAGTATCAGTAGCAGCTGGAGGAGTATCACAAACATTATCTCCTGAATTTGCGCAATTGCTACCGCAGCCACTTTGGAAAGTATGAAGTAAACCAAAACAATGTCCAATTTCATGGGTTAAAGTTCTATCAGTTCTACTAACATAATCGTTATCTACAACAACACCATAAGTAGTATTTATTCCAGTCCATGGAAATTGAGCATATCCCAATATAATTCCTGGACTTGCGCCTGGATCAATAGAGTTAACTACCCATACATTAAAGTATTTTTTACTATCCCAATAACTAACAGATTTAATCAAATCTCTTGGTACACATGAAGTACTCAACGGGTCATCCAATCTAACTATACCTTCCGTACAATTTCCATTAGGGTCTAAATGTGCTAATCTAAATTCGATATTCATAGCCATTGCATAAGGAACAAACAAAGCTCTTGTATTCACAGCATCTCCATTTAATCGCTGAAAATCTTCGTTTATAGTAAGCAACTGATCTTCAATGTCTGATTTGCTACAATAACCTTGACCATTATCAGTAATACAATGAAAAACCATTGGTATAATGTAAGGACTTGCTTCAGGGTTATTGTTAGAAGGCGGGTTGTTGACCATGTATTGTCTTACATTTTCTAAAAAATCTAGCTCCTTTTGAATTAGCTCTGGATTTTGTTGTTTCATTTCTTCTGAATGTTGGTCTGTATAACACCAGTTTCCAGTTCTAGTTTTTGTTTGAGCATTAACATTCAAAGCAAAAATCATGGCTCCAAATACTAATAAAGATAGTTTAATTGTTTTCATATAGTTAAGTTTTAAAATAGCTCAATTATCATTGAACTATAAGTTTTAATGTTTTTATGTTATTGTCTGCATTAAATTCTACCAGATAAATTCCAGCAGATAATTTTTTTCCATTATCAATGTCTAATGTATATTTTCCTGTATTGAAGTTTTGATTGTTAATGACATTTGTAACTTCCTGACCTAACATATCTTTTAATTTAACACTCAAACTCCGAACATCTTTATTTAAATTGAATGTTATTGTAGCACTTGAATTTGTTGGATTTGGATACACATTGAAACTGCCAATATTTTCAATACCTTCAATACTGTTAAAGAAATCTCCAATATTAATATCATCAAGGTAAATATTATTCCCCCCTCCCGATTCAAATTGAAATTTAAATCGAATATTGGTGGCAGTTCCGACAGAGCTAAAATTCATTATTTTTTCTAGCCATTCTGAAGATGTTGGAACAAATGAATTAGTATGATCTGGCGCACTAACTAAATTTGGTGTTGTTACTGGCAATTTTAATGACCATGTACTTCCACAGTCTAAGGAATAATACACTAATAAACGATCCGAACTATTGGCATCTTTTCTAGCATATGCCACTTTAAACTTAACCGTTTTATCAACAGAGGTTGACAAATCATAAGATGGACTAACAATAAAATCTATATCAGAACTACTAGATGGTAAGCTAAAGTTATCAATCATTATTGAACGTGATCCAGTAGCTGCCGCAGTAGTAGTATTTTCCCAATCGTAAGTATCCAAACCACTTTTTATAATCCAATCATTATTAAACTGAGTAGTATTTTCAAATCCATCTATTATTGGGCCTATATATGCAGCAGTCAGAGAGCTTACAGTAATAATGTTGTTTTTAGTTAAAATATCATTTCCCGCGGAAGTAGAAGGCTGATGTGTTACATCATAGGTGCCCGCAGTATTATATGTGATTGTTGGGTTAGCAACACTTGAACTAGCTGGCGTACCTCCAATAAATGTCCAGTTCCAACCGGTTACCGTACCATTATAAGAATTATCCGTAAATGTTACAGAATCACCTTCACATATAAATTCTTTATTATAAGTAAATTGAGCAATTGGGGCACAAATTACGGGTCCATAAGGATTTGCGGTTCCAGTAAAAGCTAAGTTTGATGCAACGGTCAACTGATTTAATCCAGTGTTCGTACTCGTTGAATTTAATGTTGCATGCATTCGTGTCTTCTGATCAATACTAAACATATTTTGACAATTATCGTAACTCATATAGTTCTCAATTTGATCCTCCATATTTACATTGTTCCATGGCGCAG
>JBFIEB010000187.1:0-5771 GCA_041603555.1 Vicingaceae bacterium | reverse complement strand
CCATGTTTTGGTAAATGTCCGAGCTATAAAATAACCATCTTTAATACAGGAAATGTAGTTTATGAGGGATTTACATTTGCTGAAAAAGAAGGTAAGCATACTTTAAAATTATCAAAAAAACAACTGACTGAAATTAAGTCAGAAATAGAGCTAATTAATCTATTTGAACTTAAAGACAAATATGATTCAAAAATTACTGATATTCCTTCTTGCTACTTATTTGTTGATTATAAAGGAAAACAAAAAAAAATATTAGATCGTGTGGGCGGACCTGAGGAATTAAAGCGATTTGAAAAGCTTATCGACACAATGGTAATTACAGACAACCTTAAAAAAGTAAAAGAATAAAGATTTTGTGAAATGGCTATTGAAGTTAAAGAGGTTAAAAGCGCCAATGATTTTAAAGATTTTGTAAATGTTCAATTCGACATTTATAAAGGAAACAACTTTTGGGTACCACCGATAAAAAAAGATGAAATCAAGGCATTGAAAAGCGAATACAATCCTGCATTTAGGTTTTGTAAAGCAAAATTTTGGTCTGCCTATAAAAATGGTAAATGTGTTGGAAGAATAGGCGCTATTATTAATAATAAATACAACGAAAAAACCAACACAAAAACTGGTCGCTTTACTAGGGGTGAATTTATTGATGAGGCTGAAGTTTCTGCAAAACTATTTAATACTGCAGAGCAATGGCTTAAAGAAGAAGGAATGAAGAAAATTCAAGGACCACTTGGATTTACAAATTTAGACCATCAAGGAATGTTAGTAGAAGGATTTGATCATCTTCCTTCTGCTGCTTCAGAGTACCACCTCCCCTATTACAAAGAACACCTTGTAAATCTGGGTTACGAAAAAGAAATTGACTGGATAGAATTTCGGTTATTCTTAGAAGGGATGCCTGAAAAAGCAAAAAGAGGAGCAGAAATAGTAAAGAAAAGAAGTGGACTAACTGTAAAAAGTTTTACCAAAACTTCAGAACTACAAGCTTATGGCATCGAGCTATTCGAAATTTTGAATGAATCATTTAAAGATTTATTTAGCGTGGTTGCCCTGGACAAAGAGATGATTCGGTACTATATCAAAAGATATTTGATGCTGTTAAATCCTGAGTTTGTTAAACTTGTGTTCGATAAAGAAGAAAAGCTAATTGCTTTTATTGTTGGACTACCATCACTCTCCGAAGGACTACAAAAAGCTAACGGAAGTTTATTCCCTTTTGGATGGTTTCATCTTAATAAAGCATTAAAACATCCTAAAGTTATTGACCTAACGTTAACAGGTATCACCCCTAAGTATCAAGCAAAAGGAGTAACAGCAATATTGTTTTATGAGTTACACAAGGTTATGGAAAAATATGGGGTAACTGAAATGGAAACTACTGGAATTTTTGAAACCAATCAAAAAGTTATTCAAAACTGGAAAAACTATGAAAATATTCAGCACAAAAGAAAAAGATGCTGGAAAAAATCATTGTAATATTTGTTTAATCCTTATTAATTAGCTTATGAAAGTAAATGTATCAGAAATTAAAATTGGAACAGGATTAGGTGATATTCTATTTGGTAGTACTAAAGAAAAACTAAAATATTTAATTGGAGAACCTGATGAGATTGATACATACAATGCTTCCGGTGAGACTGATGGATATTTAACAGAATCTTGGCATTATGATGAATACGAATTTTCCGTATCGTTTGATGAAGAAGATAATTGGAAGCTAACAACTATCTCAATTAGCTCTACTGATTGTTTATTTAATGGAAATCAACTCATTGGGAAAAATATTGACGATGTACTTCAACTAATTGAAAAAGATAACCTTGGTGAAAATGAATTAGATGATTTATCTGATGAAACAACTGACCAAAAGCTAATTAGTTTTATTTCTTCAAGTTTAAATTTGTGGTTTGAAAATGATATTCTCTCAGAAATTCAATGGGGAGTTTTATGGAGTGATGAAGATACTCCTAATTGGCCTGAATAAGCATTAAACCTTTTTTGCTTATTATCGTCTAATGATTTAAATCATTACCTCTGCCCTATTTCTAATACTATAATTATTAAAAGATTCAACTATTAAATTTGATAATAAAATCAAGAAAAATGAAAAACATAGTTTTAATATTAATTATTAATTTACTTTTTTTTGAAGGAAATGCTCAAACTTCTGGGAAAATAACCTATAGAGAAGTTTTAAATACAAAGCCCGACATGAAACAAGCTGAAAAACAAGGCTGGGCACAATGGGCTGAAATGATCCCTGAATCTATGACTTTCAAGAAGTTACTAGTTTATAATGAAAAAACATCCATGTATAGCAATATTAAAGTAGAACAAGATGACACAGAAAATAATAGGATGAAAAGAATGATGATGAGGTATTCTAATGCTAATAATCAAACATATAGAAACACAGAAAAAAATACCTTTGTTGAGCAAGAAGAATTTATGGGAAAAATATTTCTGATAAAAGGTGAACCTAAAAAATTAAAATGGAAAATGACTGGAGACATGAAAATAATAATGAGCTACCCATGTATAAAAGCTACTTATCATGATTCTGTTGAGACATTGGAGGCTTGGTTTACAACAGAAATTCCCATTTCCATTGGTCCCGAAAAATATGGGGAATTACCAGGCATAATATTAGAATTGACATCAAAAAAGAACAAAAAAACGCTAACAGCAACCAATATTGAATTTGTTGAAATAGATTCATCAGAATTATCTGAACCAACTGAAGGCAAAGAAGTAACTCGAGAAGAATATCGGGTGATTGTAAAAAAGAAAATGCAAGAAATGAGAGAAAATAGCAGCTCTGGTCATGGTGGCATGAGAAGGTGATAAATGAAACAAATTAAAAAAATATTATTCTTCCTTTTTCTTTTGACCTTTTCAAGTGCATTTACACAAAATATAAGTGTTAAAGGTAAAGTAATTGATAATGATAACCAAGAAACTATGCCTGGAGCAACGGTGATGTTGTTAAATCCTCTTGATTCATCTTTTTATAAATTTGGTGTAACGAATCCATCAGGAGATTTCACTATTAAAGGTGCCGAAATTGGAAAGTATATTCTTCAAATTTCATTTATCGGTTATCAAAGCTATTATAAAGAGGTTTTACTGAAAAAAGAAGAAAGCACTCTAAATCTTGGTAATATTAAGTTGAATACAAAAAAGGAATTATTAGAGTCTGTAGAAATAGTAGCTGAAAAAATACCAGTTATTATTAATGGTGATACAGTAGAATTTAATGCCAACGCGTTTAAAACTCAACCTGAAGCAAACGTAGCAGATTTGTTAAAAAAGCTACCTGGCGTTGAAGTTGAAAAAGATGGGACGGTTAAAGCCCAAGGAGAAGAGGTTAAAAAGGTATTAATAGATGGAAAAGAGTTTTTTGGTGATGATACCAAATTGGCAACAGAGAACCTACCTGCTGACATGGTTCAAAATGTTCAAATCTATGATGATTTTTCTGATGCGTCTAAAATTACTGGAATTGATGATGGAGATAGAACAAAAACAATAAATCTTAAAATTAAAAAAGATCGGAAAAAAGGATTGTTTGGAAATGTAACTCTCGGTGGAGGAATGACAGCTATAGGCACTGGAGACATTAGCACCGAAGAAGGTTTGCATGATAATAAACTCAACATCAATAAGTTCAAAGATAATATGCAATTATCCACCTTAGGGATGTTAAACAACGTCAATCAACAAGGGTTTTCTTATAGGGATTATATCAATTTTTCAGGTGGAGTAAGCAATATGGGAGGGTTTAGAAATTCTGGAAATGGTGGTGTCCCTTTAAGTAATAATCCAAATGATGGTTTTACCACTACTAAAGCTGGTGGTATTAACTGGAACAAAAATTTATCACCAACCATTAATTTCTCTTCAAGCTATTTTTACAACGAAGCAAACAAACAAATTTATGGAGAGACTAATAGGCAATATATCACTGATTCGACCGATTTTAATTCTTTAGAAAAAGAAAATCAGCATGAGTTTAATAGAAACCATAGAATAAAATTTAAGTATGAGCAAAAAATAGACACAACACAAGATTTAAAAATTACAAGTGACTTTAGTTATAGTGAAGGTAATCTATATTCATACTCTACAAGTAGCAGTATTGATATAGCAGGAAATTTTCTTAATTCAAGCAATAATAATAATCAATCTACTGGAAATGATATTGCCATTAATGGAAAACTCACATATGGAAAAAGATTTAATAAAAGGGGAAGGTCTTTCGTGAGTAATATTAAATTGGGTAATTCTGAGAATGAAAAAAAATATTATGTAGAGTCTCAAAATAGTTTTACAGATGGTTTTGGTGGAACATCTTCCTCCTCAATAAAACAACTACAAAATGCATCAAACAATCAGCTTAACTACTCAGGAAAAGTAAGTTTTACTGAGCCATTAGGGAAAAGAAAATATTTAGAATTGGGAGTAGAAAGAAGCAATTATAATAATGAATATGTGAAAGAATTTTATGACATACTTGGCCCTAATTTAGAATCATTTAACTCTAACCTTAGCTTAGCATACAACAACAGTTTTGTTTATCATAGCTATAAGTTTAACACTAAGTTTAACACTGATAAATCTAATTTAACCATTGGTAGTACCGCCCAAAAATCTAATTTGAATGGTGAGATCATTTCGAATAATTTTCAAGTAAATCGAGGTCAATGGAACATCTTGCCAAACATTAAATGGAATTATAGTTTTAATAAATCATCAAGATTTAGGTTTAACTATAAAACTAACGCACAAGAACCTTCGTTAGAACAGTTACAACCAACTATTGACAATAGTAATCCTTTAGTATTATACCAAGGAAATCCAAACCTTAACTCTGAATATAGGCATAATGCATCAATGAGAATTATGTCATTTAACCAATACTCTTTTACCAATATTTATATAACTATAAATGGAACCTATACCAAAAACAAAATTACTGAAGCTCAATCTATAAATAGTCAATTTGTTCAAATCATTACCCCTATAAATGTTCCTAACGATTATTTATTGTCAGGCTACTTTTATTATGGAACTCCTATTAGGCCTATTAAGAGTAAAATTAACCTCAGTTTAAACTCATCTTATAATAGAAGTAAACTTTTTGTTAACCTAGATGAAAATGATGTGACAAGAATTAATAATGGAGTAAACTTTAGTATCGAAAACCGTAAAAAAGAAATTGTTGACATTAGAATTGGAACAAATGTTAACCTCAATACTACAAGTTATTCTTTAAGTAGTAATTTGGATCAAGGCTATATTTCTACTGGCTATTTTTCAGAATTTTTAGTAGAATTTTTTAAAACTTGGACATTTAATACAGCAATTGAATTTACACTATACTCCGGAGATCAATTTACAGATAATCCAACTATTCCATTGTGGAAGGCATATCTATCAAAAAGATTTTTAAAAGGAAAAAGCGGCATGCTTAAGCTTGCTATATATGATATACTTAATCAGAATATTGGTATTAAGAGAAATAGCGAACTAAATTATATCGAAGATGAAAGAATAACCACTTTAAGTAGATATGTGATGCTGTCGTTTACCTATAAAATAAATCGTTTTGGAGGAAAACCAAAGAAAAAAACCTCATCTTCATCGGATTCAAAATAAATATTTCAATCTTAATTAAAAAATACAATAGAAATAGAATTTAGTTTTCTTTAGGTTTTCAACTTACTCAACCAATCTTCCAAACGATTATATTGGAATCCTATCCTTTT
>JBFIEB010000186.1:0-5774 GCA_041603555.1 Vicingaceae bacterium | reverse complement strand
ATCTTGAACTTCATTTAGCTTCATAATATCCATATCATAATCCATGGTATTAATTATGTCAGCAGCCTCATTATAATATAAAATAGCTAGATTATAGTTTGCCTCAGGATTATTTGGATCTAACGATAATATCTCTAAAAATAGTGTCTTTACTTGATGAATTTGAGCTGAATCAAGTCCAGTTTCAGAATCGGTAGCTCTATTTAACATAGAAGCGAGAGCCAATTTAAAATTAATATCTCGTGATTTTAGATCAGCATTAGGATCAATCAACAACATTGTACTACTAAATAATTCATAATTTGATACCGCAGTGCTATAATTTTTTAGGTTTAATGATCGAGCGGCATCATTGTATAATGTATTAGCTAAATAAGTTAAAATTTTAGACGTACTTTCAGCAAACTCATCTTTACCTTTGGTGTTCATCATTGTTTTAAATGATTCTATCGAAGTTATTCTTAAAGGGGAAGTTTTGTTTTCTTTTTCATTCTTCTTGTATAGTTCTTTATAAATAAATCCTTTATAGTACCATACTTTAGTTGTAGTCTTTAAAGCTTCGTCCTTCACTGCCAAATCGATATATTTCTTCGCGCTATCCAATTCAGATTTTTGCATATAGAACAACGAGATTGACAAATTATCTTTGCCTACAAACTGACCAAACAAAACATTAATAGTGAATGTTAGAATAATTAATATGTACATTTTTCTGCTCATTTTCCTTTAAATGCCAATGCTGTTAAATTGGAACTCACTTTTAATTTATACTTCTCTACATTTTTTTTGTTTAACTCGAACTCTTGCCTATTGTTTTTAATAATAAAATTAATTCCCGCCCCTTTATCAACTAATCCTTGTTTTTCAGTAATGATAAGCGTACTGTTCGTTTTTATTTTCTTAATTACAGAGGAAATATCTTCACTTTTATTTTTGCTAATGTATAATATATGGCACTTCTCAATATTAAGAGCTGAATCAAATTTCTTTATTTGTAATGATTGATTAGCGACTTTTTTAGTCTTAGCCATTTTAGATAATTCTGAATACAAAGGAGACTCTCCTACAACTCCAACTACAAAATTTCCCTCTCGATAAGATTTTGGCCATTCAATTAATTTGGTAAAATTCATAATGAAAATAGCTTTCATCTTAGAGTTGGTATCAACGCTACCACCTTTAAATCCTGAAGAAAGAATCAATAATGAGAATAATATGATTGCTATTTTTTTCACTTATGCTTACTTAACAAGTATCAAGCCAAAATGCTTGACGCAAGTTACAAAAATATTAATGTTTTGAAATATATTTAGACGGAATTAAGAATAAAAAGTATGCTTGTTATTTCTCTTTTTTTCTGCCTTTACCAGATTTTCTACCCCCAGTTGAAGGGTTAGCCCCTTTATCACCTTTGCTTTTTGGCTTAGTATTAACCGATTTATATCTTCTTTTTGTAGAAGAAAAAACTGACTTGTTTTTTCTTCTTAATTTTTTCTTTGATATGGAATGTCCGTATAATTTACTTCTAGATTTAGTTCTTGGTGGTTTTGAGGAGTATATGTTAGGTCCTTTTTTGGATTTTCCAGAAAATGAATCCCCTTTTCTTCCTTTAGTGGTAGTCTCTCCTTTTTTCTTTCCCCCAAAAAGTTGTCCATAACTTTCATTACTTGTGGAACAAAGTACAAAAAGACCGATTAGAATGTAAATCAAATTCTTCATAAAAACAAAAACCCTCACCCCCTTGAACATAAACTGTTACAAAAGCATAAAATGAGTAATTAACTGCTAAATTTTAAAATTTTAGTAAAAATAACAAGATGTGCTATCAAACCTTCTTCTGCATCTTATTAGTTATTAACAAATATAAGTTTTTGTTAATAACAGTTTGTATTTAGTTTTGAGTATTGGTTGGGATAGAAATATTTTCAATATCTCTATCAAATAAATATAGGCCTCCTTTATCAGCTCCAATCATATTTAATTTATCCATAATGGTTCTAGCTAAAGCTTCTTCTTCAATTTGTTCTGCAACATACCATTGTAAAAAATTATGTGTAGTATAATCTTTTTGGTTGAGGCATATTTCTACTAAACCATTTATTTCTCCTGAAACCATTATCTCATGATCTAATAAGTTCTGAAACAAACTAGTTAGAGATTTATAACTTTTTTCTGGTTGAGCTAATTTAGGTACTTGAGCTTTTCCCCCTCTCTCATTTACATACTGTATCAATTTTAGCATATGCATTCTTTCTTCATCGGAATGCTTGTACAAAAACTGAGCAGCTCCTCCAAACCCCTCTGTTTCCGCCCAAGAAGCCATTGCTAAGTATATTTGAGATGAATCTGCTTCTATTTTGATTTGCTCATTTAAAGCTTTTTCTATTTTAACATTCAACATATCTTAAAATCTTTCTTCAAATATAATGAGGTTAAATGAATTTGGAAAGTTTTGTTACTATTTATGTACAAGGAATCTAAATCCTCTTCCATGAACATTCATTATTTCAATCGAGTCGTCTTGTTTCAAATGTTTTCTGAGTTTTGCAATATAAACATCCATACTTCTTGCATTAAAATAATTATCATCTTCCCATATTGCTTTTAACGCATAAGTTCTTTCTAATACCTTTCCCTCATTTAAACATAATAATCTCAATAACTCATTTTCTTTTGAAGTAAGTTTTTGTGATTCATTATTTATTGATAATGTCCTTTTTTGATAATCAAATGAATAGTTCCCTACTGTAAAATTAGTTCGCTCTTGTTCCTTATTATCTCCATCAGTTCTTCTGAGTACCGCAGTAATTCTTGCTAAAAGCTCTTCCATACTAAATGGCTTAGTAATATAATCATCCGCACCCGCTTGAAACCCTTCCAAAGTGTCATCTTTCATAGATTTAGCGGTAAGAAAAATAATTGGAATTTTATCATTTATCTTCCTTATTTCTTTCGCAACAGTAAATCCATCTTTAATGGGCATCATAACATCTAACAAACATAAATTATATGTTCCTTTAGCAAATAAATTAAATGCTTCTTCTCCGTTAGCTGCCAAAACCGTATGATATCCCTTTGCTTTTAGGTAATCGCACAATAAGTTTCCAAGATTGGTATCATCTTCAGCTAAAAGTATTTTAGTATTTTTTTTCATTATTACAGGTTTTCATTATGATTAAATGGGATGTATATTTTAAATTTAGTTCCTTTTCCATAAATACTAGAGGCGCTTATTTCTCCTCCATGTTTTTCAGTTATCGCTTTTACATAATTCAGCCCTAACCCAAATCCTTTTACATTATGTACATTCCCAGTAGGTACTCGGTAAAATTTCTCAAAAATCTTATTTAAATTTTCTCTTTTTATTCCAATCCCGTTATCTGAAATAGTTAACAATATCCCTTCCTTTAAATTTTGAGTAGCTATTGTAATTTTTGGTTCTGAAATGGAATACTTGTTGGCATTATCTAATAAATTATATATTAAATTCGTGATATGAACATTGTCTGCAATCACATTACTATTTGCTGCATTTAATTCTTTAATTATTTGTCCTGATTTACTTTCGACTTGAATTTTAATATTATCCGCAACTTCATTTATTACTTGATGTAAGTTAAATTCTTCCTTTTTTAATTTTAAGTCACCCTTATCCCAAGTAGCACTTTTTAAAACACTTTCAACTAATAATCCTAATCGCTTATTCTCTTGGTTTATCATTCCAACATAATTTCCTCTAATTACATCATCGCTGGACATATCTTTATCTGATAGTGCTTCACAAGCTAATGAAATGGTTGAAATAGGAGTTTTTAATTCATGAGTCATATTGCTTATAAAATCATTTTTAACCTCAGAGAGTTTTTTCTGTTTAAAGATAGTTTGTATAGTAAAAGTAAACGCCCAAACAATAGTAATTAAAAGAAATACTGAGGTTAAAAGCATTAACCACATTGTTTTAATCAAATATCCTTTTTGATGCGGAAAAAAAATACTTAAAAAATGTGGCGCTTGTAACACATCGTTTGGAAATAATTGAGAATAAAACCCCGATTGTCTTATTTTATTAATATTAGAAACTGAATCAACAATCAATTCATTTCCATTATAATCAAAAACTCCATATTGAAATTTTGCTTTAATTCCTCTATTTAATAATTCTGATTTTAATAATGAATCCAAAATATTTTTGTCTAATCTTTCTCCTATGGTTCTGTATCTATTACTCCCTGCCAAATCTTCAAGCATTTCATTCAATACTGAAGTTTGATTATTGTTATATACACTATTATTTGGATTTCCATTAGAAATTTTAATTTGACCTGGCCCCTGAATACTCAACTGAAAACCAACCTGCCCATTTGGAGAAACTGATTGTATTGATTTTTGATACACTTGCCCATCTTCAGATTCCTGTTCACTTACTTGATAGGTTACTCCATCTTTTTGAAATACGGCTGTTGAATCTTTTTGAACTGATGAATTCAAAATATTCATTCTTTGATTAAAAAGTTGTTGTCCCTTTTTATGGGCTTTAATTCTATATGCTGCATCTATCGTTTCCAATCTATTAGAAACCTTAAATAAAGCAGACCTCACGTTTCTTTTAAATTCTTCTTCCTTTAACGTAACTGCATTATCAATCCAATAAATTTGAATTGCAACTAAGCCAATTAATGCTGAAGTAATAACCCCTATCAATATGTAAATGTATTGTTTCTTCACATGTTAAAATTAAGTTTAAAGCCCAGAAATACTGATCCTTTAACACTTTTTAACATTTGTTAACGGAGTTTTAACATATACATATAATTATCTCTATTATTTTTGAACCGTTGTTTAGTTAACAATTATTACCTATAAATTACCTTCCTGTTTAGTTAGTGCAAATTAAAGCCTCCATATGGAGGCTTTTTTCTATGCATGAGCAATAGTCGCAACAAATAATTTACAATTTTGCTTAATTAATACATGTGCACATGCCTCAATAGTAGCACCTGTAGTTACAACATCATCAATAAGTAATATCCTTTTATTATCTAGTTCATTATTTGAAATAGCAAAAATTTCATCCACATTCTCCCATCTTTTGAATCTACTTTTTTTAGTTTGAGTTTTTGAATCAATTCTCCTATATAAAGTTTCTTTGTTAATCGGAATTTTCATTGATTCTGAAATTCCTTGAGCTATCCACTCACTTTGATTATATCCTCGTTTTTTGAATTTATTTTTATGCAAAGGAACGGGAACAATAAAATCGATTTCCGCAAAATATTCTGAATTTCTCAATTCATAACCAAATAATTTTCCTAATTCAGCACCAACCTCTTTAACCCCTTTATATTTTAAATGATGCAACAAGTTTTGAACCTTACTTTCTTTTCTAAAAGAATAAAATGAGGTTGCCATTTCTATTTGCACTCTCCCCCAAAAAACTTTATTAACTGGATTTTCTTTATCTATCCAGAAATTAGTTTTTGGTAAAGTTGCAATACAAAGAGTGCAAATTATTTTTTCATTTTTTACAAGTGCTTCACTGCAGGAGCAACATAATTTAGGGAATATTAAGTTAAAAAAATCGTTAAACATAAGTCTTCTTTATACACAAGTAAATATGTATAACTTTAAAGTGAAATAAAAAGCTATGAATCAAAATAACATAATTTTGAAGCATTAAAAATAAGTTTAAAAATGGAAACTCTGGGAGAAAAGAATTCTACTACAGAAAAGAAAGGAAACAAAACCAATAAATTTTTAGTGGTTGTAACTATTTT
>JBFIEB010000185.1:0-5814 GCA_041603555.1 Vicingaceae bacterium | reverse complement strand
TTATCATAATGTTCGCTTTCAGGATCTATAACACCTTCCGCCATCCAATGATATAAATGATTCCAGTGCATTGTGCTTCCAATAAAAACTACTAATAAAACAATCGCGCCAATAGGCATAAAAGCCATTATTGCCTGAAACACTCTTTGAGTTGTAACTCCCCATGCCATTTCAGACACATATTGTAATGCTAAAAAGAAAACAGCGGCTAACGAAATCGTAAAAAAGAAATAGCCATTCACTAACAAATTAGCCCAAAGTCTCTGACCTGTATGATTATCATGGTCACCATGTCCACCTGAATATATTCCATATAATAACGAAGCAATTCCAACAACAATTAATATAAGAGTTGTCAGTTTTGCGTGATTTGATATCTTGTATTCCATTTTATAAGAATGTTTGTTTTCTTTTTATTTTAATGTTCGTTTTCTTCTACTACTGGCTGAGGCTCTTCTACAACTTCCTCTACTTTTTCATCTTCTACTACAACAGTAGAATCCATCACTGTTGCTTTCTCCATAAACTTTGCTCTGATGTAATGCACCAATTTCCATCTTTCCTCTTGATTTAATTGAGATTCATGCGCCCCCATCAAACCTTTTCCATAAGTTATCGTATGAAACATTTTTCCTTCAGATAATTCTAAGGTAGGAGCAAACTTGGTAGGTATTGGAGGGAATTTATCTCTCTCTACAAGAGTTCCATCTCCTTGTCCTGTCTTCCCATGGCAATGAACGCAAAACATTCCATATAATTCTTCTCCATCTGCTAAAACGTCTTCCGAGTAAGCAATTGGGTTTGTTAAATTTTGACCTGCTAATTCATATCCTTCAGGTGTATTTTCATAACCATAAGGTGTAAAGCCTCTAGGAATAGTACCCTCTACTGGCTGTCTGGCTGTCATTTTATCTGTATATTTTGAGTTACTATATTCACCTCTCAATTCGCCATAATCAACATACGGTTCTACAGCAGGAGAACGATACATGTCTGGCATATACTCAGGAGCTAAACCACCTTCTTCTTTACAAGAAGTAATAGAAATTACGGCAGCAACTATAGCTAATTTTGATAATGTATTTAAATACTTTCTTTTCATCTGTATTAAATTATTTTTCGTCAATTTCTAAAACACAAGTTTCATTAATGGCGGCCTTTATTTCTTTTTCACTTAAGCCAGAATCTGAGGCGTGAATTTCCATAACAAATCTATCATCCGTTGTTCTAGGGTAAGGGTTTCTACCTTTCATTCCAGGTAATGTCCAATTTCTAAGCAACATTGTTATTACCATTCCGTGTCCAGCACATAAAACTCCAAATTCGAAAGTAATTGGCACAAATGCTGGTAAATTTTCTATCAAAGTAAAACTAGGTTTCCCTCCTATGTTTAATGGCCAATCATAAATCATAAAAAACCACATTCCTACAAGGGCTAAAGAAACTCCTATCATACCATAAATAAATGCTGTCATAGCAATTCTTGTTCTTGCTAAACCAATAACTGGGTCAATTCCATGAATCGGAAATGGTGAAAAAACATCTCTAATATGAATTCCTTTCTCTACTAAATGTTTTGCACTTTCTAAAAGCACGTAGTCATCATCGTAAATCGCGTATATTGTTTTATCTGACATAATTTAATTTCTATAAACTAAATACATTTTATTTTTTTACTGGATGAAGTTTTTTAAATTCTTCATCTGACATATTTTTATATTGTTCTCCTGATGATTTCAATATTGATTTAACTTCATTGAAAGCAAGGACAGGGAAATATTTTAAGAACAACAAATAGAATACACTAAATATTCCTAATGTTCCTATAAAAACTCCTATATCTACCCAGGTAGGATAAAACATTGACCAGCTTGATGGTAAATAATCTCTATGGACAGAAGTTACAATAATCACAAATCTTTCAAACCACATTCCTATGTTAACCACAATAGACATGATAAATGTGAAGGCCAAATTGGTTCTTAATTTTTTAGACCAAAACAAATGTGGGGAAACCACATTACAAGTCATCATTATAGCATATGACCACCAATAAGGCCCAGAAAGCCTATTGATAAACGCGTAAGATTCATATTCCACTCCAGAATAATAAGATATAAATAATTCAGTTAAATAAGCAACTCCAACTATCGAACCTGTAACAATAATTACCAAGTTCATATATTCAATGTGTTTAACAGTAACATATTGCTCCAATCTCATGGCCTTCCTTACAATAAGCATTAAGGTCTGTACCATGGCAAATCCAGAGAATACTGCCCCAGCAACAAAATAAGGTGGAAAAATTGTGGTGTGCCATCCAGGAATAACCGATGTAGCAAAATCCATGGATACAATAGAGTGTACAGAGAATACAAGTGGTGTAGCTAAACCAGCTAAGACCAGAGAAACTTCTTCAAATCGTTGCCAGGCTTTGGCATTTCCGGTCCAACCAAAACTTAGCAAACTATACATTAATTTCTGTACTGGTCTTTTTGCTCTATCTCTAATAGTAGCAAAATCAGGAATTAAACCTACATACCAGAATACTAAAGAAATAGGTAGATAAGTACTAATAGCAAATACATCCCATAATAATGGAGAATTAAAGTTTACCCATAACGAACCAAACTGATTTGGAATTGGTAATACCCAGTAAGCCATCCAAATTCTTCCCATGTGTATCATTGGAAAAGTACCTGCCATAAATACAGCGAAAATAGTCATTGCTTCAGCTGGCCTATTAATCGCCATTCTCCACTTTTGACGAAATAATAAAAGTACTGCAGAAATAAGCGTTCCGGCATGTCCAATTCCTACCCACCATACAAAGTTGGTAATATCCCAGGCCCAACCTACCGTATTATTTAAACCCCATGTTCCAACACCAACTCCCAATAAATAAAGAATACAACCCACTCCCCACAAGGCAGCCAAAGTTGCAATAGTCATTAAAACTTTCCAAAGTTTGGTTGGCTTATTTTCTATAGTATGTAATACATCATTAGAAATATCACTATAAGTAGGATTTCCTAAAATTAATGGTTCTCTTATTGCTGCTTCCTTATGCATTTTATAATTCTTTTATATAAAACTATTAAGCTTTTAAATTTCTAACTTTAGTTTGATAGTAAATATTTGCTTGCTGTCCCACTTCCTCTATAACTCTATAGGCTCTATCATGATTTCTTGCTGCACTAAGCTTACTTTCTTCATCATTATGATCTCCAAAAGTAATGGCGTTAGTTGGGCAAGCAGAAGAACAAGCTGTTTGAATTGCTCCATCCATAACCTTAGCACCTGCTTTTTTAGCATCTAATTTACCTTCCTGTATTCTCTGTACACAAAGACTACATTTTTCCATAACTCCTCTGGATCTAACTACAACATCTGGATTCAATACCATTCTTCCCAAATCATCTTGAGATGGGTTAAAATCAGTAAATTTATGATAAGCTATATAGTTAAACCAATTAAATCTTCTTACTTTGTAAGCACAGTTATTCGCACAATACCGAGTACCTATACATCTGTTATAGGACATCATATTTAGTCCTTCGTTACTATGTGTTGTTGCCGCTACTGGACAAACAGTTTCACAACCAGCATGATTACAATGCTGGCACATCATAGGTTGATGAACAACGCTTGGATTATCAGCTGGATTTTCCATTGCACTATAGGTAGAAATTCCATTAACATCAAGAGCTTCCTTTGTTTTTTCATGAGTCGCTCCTATATCACCAAGAGGTTGATGTTCACTTGAGTAATATCTGTCAATTCTCATCCAGTGCATTATTCTTCCTCTTCTTACCTCATCTTTACCAATAACCGCAATATTATTTTCAGATACACAAGAAGTAACACAAGCACTGCATCCTATACAGCTATTCATATCGATAGACATCCCCCATCTATGACTAATTCCTTCAACAGGATGAGCTCCCCATAAATCAAATTCTTTTATGTTTTTATTAACGCTCTCACCATTTTCATGAGCTAATAATGTATGCTCAGGGTTATAGTCGTCTTTATTTCCGTTTTTATAAACATCAAGTGTAGTTTCTCTTACAACAGAATCTCTACCCATTACTGTTTGCTGAGTTTGAGTACAAGCAATATGGTAAGGCTCATCTAATGTTACATCAGCTATACTAGCTATTCCATAATAAGATACTCCTGTTTTTGTAGAAGCAACCAGTGGATAAGCATTTACACCAGTTGGGGCTTCCATATTCCCAACCGCTTTACCATATCCTAAAGCAACGCCAATTGTTCCTTTTGCCTGTCCGGGTTGTGCCACAACTGGTAATTGAACTGTATTTCCATTCGCAGTAACTGCTATAACATTCATTTCATGTTCTTGACCAAAGTGAGTCTCATAACCCTTTTCTTCCATTTCTCCTGGGTTCATAGTAACATAATTGTCCCAAGTAATTTTTGTAATAGGATCTGGTAATTCTTGTAACCAAGGGTTATCAGCACCAACTCCAGCACCAACACTCATATTCTGAACCAATTCTAATTCAACTTCCCCACCTTTGGTTTTTTTAACCGCAGACACTGCCGCACTAACATTTCCGTTAAATATCACATCAGCAACTTCTCCTTCTGCTGCTGGTTCTTTAACGGCAGTTGAATTAGTCGCATGTACTGCTCCATCATGTAAAGCTTTGTTCCAAAAATCTGTGAAAACTCCCATTCCCTCTGGCATATTTTCTTCCCAATTTCCTTTAATATAATCGTAATAAGAAGTTTTGTTTCCTGACCATAAAAGCAAACTATCTTCAGCTTGACGTGTATTAAACAATGGAGAAATAGTTGGTTGACCTAAAGAATAATGTCCGGTTACTGGATTTGCATCACTCCAAGATTCCAATGCGTGATTAGAAGGACATATATACATACAGGCAGCAGCAGTATCATCCATTTTTGTTGCAAAAGAAACGGTAGTTTTTACTTTAGACATAGCCTTTTTAAAGCCATCCCCCATAGTGAAAACAGGATCTACTCCATACACTAATAAAGCATCCACTTTACCAGCATTCATATCAGCAACTAATTCTGTCATTTTACTATCTAATCCTTTTTTAGAGTTAGAAATAATAGTCATATCAACCGTATTGCCATAATTTCCAAGTTTATTGTTAATAGCATTAACCAAAACTTGAACATTTTTATCGTTTGAACCACAAACTACTATTGACTCTCCTTTATTCGCTTTTAGCGCTTTAGCTGCTGCTGCTATTTGGTCATCAATGGCTTTATCACCAGTTGATTTTGCACCAGCACCACCAACATTTCCTAGTAAAGCAGAAACAATTAAACCGTATTGTGAAGGCTTAACAGGAACTCTAACATCAGCGTTTGTTCCAGACAAGGACATACTTGCTTCAAACTGAAAATGTTTTGACATCCATTTGTTATCTGGCTGTCTAGTTTGTGAATAATCATTTATATATTGTAATGCATCTAACCAGTTACCCATAAAATCGGCACCAATGCTTACAATTGTTTTTGCTTTTTCAAAATTATACGTAGGTATAGTGTTTTTCCCGAAACATTCTTGGTTGGCCTCCAACATTCCTGAATAAGAAATGGCATCATACTGAACCCAGTTATCAGCACTTACACCTTTCATGTTTCCATCTTCACCTATTACTTCTTTGCTAGCAAATTGATTAATCAATAATTGAGCAGACGGGCTAATAATAGTATTTGTTAAAACTCTTATAGATTTTGCCGCCTTTAATTCTTTCCCTAACCTATTATCTACTGTAGCCCATGTAGTAGCTTCTCCTTTAATCATCGGAG
>JBFIEB010000184.1:0-5863 GCA_041603555.1 Vicingaceae bacterium | reverse complement strand
TATAATTTTCTTCATCAAAAAGAATTATAAAGCAATAAATTTATTCATTTTCATCTAATAATAAAAGTCTATTTTTTACCGTTTAAAATTGGCCTATTTTTACCCTCTTTCTGATTATCAAAGCCCAACTTTTATTGGTATTTTTACGGGTTTTAGTGGATTTAAATTTATATGGGAAAATCACATGAAGATATTGAAACAACAAAACTTTTACGCGTATTACAACTAGACAGTTGGGTGAGAGAAATTATTAACCCTGTAACAACGATATTTTAATTTTATGATAGCTCAAATTAAAGGAAGATTAGTAGAAAAAACACCAACATATGTTGTAATAGATTGTAACGGGGTGGGTTATGAATTAAAAATTTCATTAAATACTTTTTCGTTAATGGGTGATGATGAATTATGCTTTTTGTATACACATTTTGTAGTTAGAGAAGATGCTCAATTGTTATATGGTTTTTGTGAAAAAGGGGAAAGAGAATTATTTAGGTTATTAATTTCTGTTTCAGGTGTAGGTGCCAGTACCGCAATGATGATTCTTTCATCGTTATCCCCTAACGATACCAAACATGCAATTATAGGAGGAGATGTTAATACACTAAAAAGTGTAAAGGGGATTGGGGCTAAATCTGCTGAAAGAATAATAATTGATTTAAGAGATAAAGTTAGTAAAGTAGAAGGAGTGGGTACAATTTCCTCATCTAAAAACAATACTGTTAAAGAAGAAGCGTTAAGTGCATTAGTTATGTTAGGGTTTGCTAAAAACTCAGCAGAAAAAGCACTAAATAAAGTAACATCAGCCGAGGAAAATTTAACTGTTGAAGAACTTATTAAAAGGACACTTAAAAACCTTTAATTAAGAAAAATTTAATTTGAGTTTAAAAAAGGTTACATACGGTAAAGTACTTTTGATTGTTGGATTAACAGCTATAATAATAGTTGCTAATTGGATAATTAACCCTACTCAAACTAGAGCTTATCCCCATGGGAATAGTATCCTTGCTTTGCAAATAGATAGCCCTGAAATAATTTTACCTTACCCTTTCCATGATGGAATTGGAGGTCCAGGAAGTAATAATTCAGGAGGGTTGTATTTAAATAATCCTAGTAATGTTCAAACAGGTTTTCAGTATGATCCTGAGACAGGAACATATAATTATTATGAAAAAATAGGAGATTATTATTTCAAGTATCCAACGTATATGGATTTTGATGAATATCTTAATTATGATTCAAAACAATCTTTACAAGATTATTGGAAGCAAAAATCTTCTGCTGAAGACATTGAACAAACCAAAGGATTTAGACCAAAATTAACTGTAAAAGGGGAGACATTTGATAGAATATTTGGAGGAAACGTAATTGATATACGACCTCAGGGTTCTGCTGAATTATCTTTCGGGATTAATAGATCAACTAGAGACAACCCTGCCTTACCCGCCAATCAACGGAGCACTACAACTTTTGATTTTAATCAAAAAATCCAATTGAATGTTGTTGGGCATATTGGAGAAAAGTTAAAAATAACGACAAGTTATAATACCGAAGCGACATTTGATTTTGAAAATCAAATGAAAATAGAGTACACAGGTTATGAGGATGAAATAATTCAAAAAATTGAAGCAGGAAATGTTTCCCTTCCATTAAAAGGTCAGTTAATTACCGGTAGCCAGACATTATTTGGTATAAAGACTGAGTTGAGATTTGGTAGAATGACGGTGACTAGTGTTTTATCTCAAGAAAAAGGTGAGAAAAAAGAAATTAATGTTCAAGGTGGAGCTCAAATTCAAAAATTTGAAAAGGAAGCATCAGATTATGAAGAAAATAAACACTATTTCTTATCTCAATATTTTAGAGATAATTATGAGAGTTCTTTATCGACACCACCAGTTATTACCTCACGAGCTAACATTACAAAAATTGAGGTTTGGGTTTCGAATATAAACGGGTCATTTATTGACACCAAAAATATAATTGGATTTATGGATTTAGGTGAAGGAACCCAATCACATATTTACAACGATCCTTTAGTTATCGATAATAATATTTCGCCCATAGCTAATTATCCAGATAATAATGCTAATAATCTCTACTTTAATATTGCTGACTCAGCAAACACCCCTTATTTCTATTCCAATATTAGAGGATTTGTAAATTCTAGTCAAGAATTAGAATCTCAAGGGTATACAAATGGAACTGATTTTGAAAAATATGAAAATGCGCGTTTATTGAAACCATCAGAATATACTCTAAACACTCAATTAGGTTATATTTCGTTAAATTCAACCTTAAACAACGATAATATTTTAGCAGTTGCTTTCCAATATACTTTAGATGGCCAGGTTTATCAAGTTGGGGAATTCTCTACTGAGGGAATTACTGGACAAGATGCATTGTATGTAAAACTTTTAAAGGGAACCAATATCAATACAAAAATTCCAACATGGGAATTAATGATGAAGAATGTTTATGCATTAGGAGCATTTAACATTTCTTCAGCAGATTTTTATTTAGATATTTTCTATAACAATCCTGCTACAGGTGTTGAAATTCCATTTATTCCAGAAGGAGCTGTTAATGGACTACCTTTAGTGACTGTATTAAACTTAGATAGATTAAACTCTAACAATCAAGCAAACCCTGATGGAGTTTTTGATTTTTTAAATGGAATTACCATAAACTCTAATAATGGTAGAGTTTATTTTCCAGTATTAGAACCTTTCGGTTCACATTTAAGAAGTCAGTTCGTAAATCCTAACGGATCAACTGCCAATAAATTTGCTTTTGATTCACTTTATGTTACTACCCAAACCTTAGCAGAGCAAGATGCCACCAAAAATAGGTTTAGAATTAAAGGGCAGTATTCATCATCTACAAGTTCCGATATTTCATTAAATGCCATGAATATACCTGAAGGATCTGTTTCAGTTACTGCTGGAGGTGCTGCATTAACTGAAAACGTAGATTATACAGTTGATTACAACCTAGGTAGGGTTAAGATAATTAATGATGGTATTTTACAATCTGGAACACCCATTAAAATATCCTTAGAGAGTCAATCTTTGTTTAATATTCAAACAAAAACTTTAATGGGTGCTAGGTTTGATTACAAAGTGAATGAGAATTTTAATTTAGGAGGTACCGTAATAAAATTATCCGAAAGACCATTAACTAGAAAGATAAATATTGGTGACGAACCCATAAACAATACAATTTTTGGAGTTGATTTAACATACACACATGATGTTCCATTTTTAACTCGATGGGCTGATAAATTACCCATATATAGCACTAAAGAAAAATCGACAATAACTGTTGAGGGCGAATTTGCAAAATTATTACCAGGTAATCCAGGGGCAATTGGTAAAGACGGCACAGCATATTTGGATGATTTTGAGGGAAGCCAATCATCTATTGATATGAAAACAGTTTCGCAATGGAAACTAGCAAGTACACCACAGGGGCAACCGGTACTTTTCCCAGAAGGGGAATTACCACTTTCTAACACATTAGAATATGGTTTTAACAGAGCAAAATTAGCATGGTATAATATTGATCCTATGTTTTGGAGAAATGACTCAAGAACCCCACAACATATAAAAAATGATCCTAATTTACAATCGAATCATTATGAAAGAGAGGTATTACAAACAGAGGTTTTTCCGTTTAAATCTAATGCTAATGGAATAGTACAAAATCTATCCGTACTTGATTTAGCTTATTATCCGACTACAAGGGGGCAATACAATTTTGATGATGGAACCGGTGTTGGTTCTGGGCTTGATGCCAATGGAAACTTAATTAATCCAACTACTCGATGGGCTGGGATAATGAGAAAAATCGAGACCACTGATTTTGAATCATCGAATGTAGAGTATATCCAATTTTGGTTAATGGACCCTTTTGATGCAGTTGATGGTGATCCAAATCATCCTGGAGGGCAATTGTATTTTAACTTAGGTAATATTTCTGAGGATATCTTAAAGGATTCGAGAAAATCGTTTGAAAATGGCTTGCCAATTAGTGCTGTTAATTATGCTACAGGAGCCAACGCTAATTTAGTTGATACTACCATCTGGGGTAGAGTGCCCACTATACAAGCATTGGTTAATGCCTTTGATAATACCCCAAGTACAAGACCCTTCCAAGATATTGGTATAGATGGATTAAATGATAACGATGAAGCTAGTTTTTTCCCACTTTTTAGCAATTACCAAACATTAGGAACTCCTGATCCATCAGGTGACAATTACAATCACTATAGAAGCTCGGTTTATGATGCTCAAGGGAAACCAATACTCGAAAGATATAAATTTTATAACGGTATGGATGGTAACTCACCCACTTCAGCTCAATTTACGGAAAGTTACTCTACTTCAGCGACTACTCGACCGGATATTGAAGACATCAACAATAACAATAATTTGGATTTTAGAGAAAGCTATTATCAATATTCTGTTAATTTAAATCCATCAGAAATTAACCCATCTAATGTTGGGAACAATTATATCACTAATGTTTTTACAACAAATGTTACTACCCCAAATGGAGTTACTAAAAGTGTTACTTGGTACCAATTTAAAATCCCTATTAGAGAACCAGAAAATATTATAGGAGATATTCAAGACTTTAAATCCATTCGATTTATGAGAATGTTTATGAAAGGGTTTAATAAAGAAGTTGTTCTTCGTTTTGCGAAATTAGAATTAATTAGAGGAGAGTGGAGAAAGTTTAGCGGAAGTTTGTTAAGTCCAGGAGATTTTTTGGGTAATGATGACGATGAAACTATATTTAATATTGCAGGAGTTAATGTTGAAGAGAATAGTGATAAAACACCTGTTAATTATATCATTCCACCAGGGATTGATCGAGAAATTAATCCTAATCCATCTTCTGGTAGTACAACTCAGCAACTTAATGAGCAAGCTTTATTACTAGATGTTTGTAATTTAAAAGATGGGGATGCTAGAGCAGCGTACAAAATAATGGATATTGACATTAGAAGATATAAACGAATAAAAATGTTTATACATGCTGAGGAAAGCGATGCCTCAATTCCACTAGCAGATAACGATCTTTCTGTATTTATTCGAATGGGATCTGATTTTAATGACAACTATTATGAATATGAAGTTCCTTTAACTGTTACAGCTGCTGGAAGATATAGCACGGATAATAACAGTAATGGAAGTGATAGATTGATAGTTTGGCCAGAAGCAAATAACATTGATTTGCAGTTTACCAAGCTGACAGATATGAAGGTACTCAGGAATAGTTTATTGCCTGACCCAAATAGTGGTGTGTTACTTATAAAGCCATATTCAGTACCTGACCCAAGTGGTAATAATATACTTAGAATTAAAGGGAATCCTAATTTAGCCAATGTACGTGTTTTTATGATTGGAATAAGAAACCCTAAACAAAGTCCACTTACCCCTGATGATGATGGATTATCCAAATGTGCAGAAGTATGGGTGAACGAATTAAGGATGTCCGAATTTGATAATGAAGGAGGGTGGGCTTCTATTGCGCGTATTACAACTCAAATTGCTGATTTAGGAAACATTACTTTAGCTGGAGATTATAGTACGCCAGGATTTGGTAGTGTAGAACAAAAACTAAATGAAAGACAGCTAGAGACAAGGAGAGGTTACGACCTTTCTACGAGTGTGGAATTGGGTAAATTTATTCCAGAAAAAATCGGAATTAGTGTCCCCATGTATTACAATATATCTGAAGGAGTAGTTACACCAAAATATAATCCACTTGATCCCGATTTAGAATTAAATGAGTTGTTAAAAAATGACATTTTACCCCAAGAGGCAAGAGATTCTATAGGGCAAAGAGTTCAAGAGGT
>JBFIEB010000183.1:0-5943 GCA_041603555.1 Vicingaceae bacterium | reverse complement strand
CCGAACAGTAAATTTTGGTGGTGGAGTTGACGTAAATAACAACTACGCCATTGTTATTAAAATGTTCGCACATTGGAGCGGTGTTGAATTCCATGTAAAATATACAGGAGACGGTGAAGGTAATTTAGAAGACTTGCCTTCAATGTCAGGAACAACAACAGGTGGAAACTGGGTAAGTTTGTTACCTGCTAAAGATGGGGATCTTTATTTAAGACCTTATATGAAACATTTTATTACTGCTAATTTTTCAGCTAGCGCTAATTGTAATGTGGCTGTTAGCCAAACTGTTAATTTCACCGATTTATCGCTGTTAACGAAAGACCCAATGTTTAATACAATTACACTACCTAGCTATACAGGAGGTTATACAGTTTATGACTGGGATTTTGGAGATGGAGGAAACTCTACATTACAGAATCCTTCTCATGCATATGCACTTCCGGGAGTATATACTGTTTCTTTAAGAACTACAATTGATAGTTGGCCAATGGGAGGTTCTTCTTGCAGCAATGTTAAAACAATGAGAATATCAGTTGGTTTAGCTGTTTCAGGGGTTGGAACAGATTTAACATGTTATGAAAATGGCAGTGGCGAAATCACAATGACTGCATCTGGTGGAGATAACTCATCATATGAATATAGTTTAGATGGTATAAATTGGCAGGTATCAACTTTTTTTAATAGTTTGAGTGCCGGAACATATTCAATTTATGTAAAAGATGGTTTAAATTGTGTTGAAACTGGGACTCCAATTACAATTACTGAGCCTGCCCCAATTACAATCACAACACCAATTGGAGTAACTATGGCAACATGTGGTAATTCTGATGGTGCAATGTTAGCTTCAGCTACAGGAGGTACCGGTACGTTAGCGTACAGTTTAGATAATATTAATTATCAACCAACTGGAGCATTTAGCAACTTATCTGCAGGCACGTATACACTTTATGTAAAAGATGTAAATGGATGTATCAAAAGTCTATTTGTTGTTGTTAGCAATACAACTTCACCTAGTCTATCATTACAATCTTATACAAACGTAAGTTGTAATGGAGGTAATGATGGAACTATTACAATTATTGGTTCGGGAGGAACAGGTGCGTTGCAATATTCCATAGATGGAATAAATTTTCAAGCAACGGGTAACTTTCCTACGGTAAGCGCAGGATTCTATACACCTATTGTTAAAGATGCCGCAGGTTGTATCGCAGGTCTTCCATGTATTACAGGGCCATGCGGTGTAACAATCACGCAACCAACAGTAATCACTTACAGCTTAACTTCATCACCTGTTTCTTGTAATGGAGGTTCAGATGGTGGAATAGATGTTCTTAACGGAATTGGAGGAACGGGCGCATTTACTTATAGCTTAGATGGTATTATTTATCAATCAAGTCCTTCTTTTACTGGCTTAAGTGCTGGGACATATTCAGTACGCGTTAAAGATGCTGCTGGTTGTATAATTCAAAAACCAATAACAGTTACAGAACCACTTCCAATAGTTGTGACCTTAACTGGAACCAATGCTACTTGTAACAATTTCAATGATGGAGACATCATGGCTACAGTAACAGGTGGAAACGGTGGTTATGAATTTAGTATTGATGGAGGAAACACATGGTTCCCTACTGGAGATATTGAAAATCTTGGTGCAGGAAATTATACTGTTAATGTACGAGATAGTGAAGGATGTACAGGTTTTGCTACATTCAACATTACTGACGATCCTGCAATTACTGCTACTGTCTCAACAGGTAATTCTACGTGTGGAAACGCAAATGGAACTATATTAGTTATCGGATCAGGCGGTTCTGGTTCAGGATACACATATAGTGATGATGGCGGAAGTACTTTTCAAGGTTCTGGTGCATTTGCTGGACTAAGTGCAGGTACTTATTACATACTTGTTCAAGATGGTAATGGATGTGAGGAAGAATTCACAGCTATTATTACTGACTCTGATGGACCAACAATAGTAAGCTACACTTCTACCGATGTTACTTGTAATGGAGGAAGTGATGGTACTATTACTATCACTTTGGTTACAGGAGGAACAGGTACAATCATGTACAGTGTTGATGGTGGGGCATACCAATTATCAAATGTTCTAACTGGGTTAAATGCTGGTTCACATACAGTTGTAGTTAGAGATGCAAATAGTTGTAGTGGAGAACTTACCATTTCTTTAGCACAACCTCCTGCATTTGCTATTTCTTTAGCAAATACTCCGGTGAGTTGTTTCGCAGGAAATGATGGTACCATTACTGTAAGTGCAGCTGGTGGTTCCGGTGCATTAGCTTACAGTATTGATGGGATAAATTTCCAATCTAATGTTGTTTTCACTAATTTACCTATTGGAAACTACACAGTAACTGTTAGAGATGCTGGTGGATGTACTGGAACAGCTCTTGTTACTGTAACAGGTCCTAATCCAATTGGAATTAACCTAAGTGTATTGAATGTAACTTGTAATGGTCTTAGCGATGGTGCAGTTAGTGCATCTGCTATTGGTGGAACAGGTGGATTTCAATTCTCTATGGATGGATTAAATTATCAATTAGCTGGTACGTTTACCAATCTTTCAGCGGGTATTTATTCATTATTCGTAAAAGATGCCAATGGTTGTGTCGTTGGTATTAATTTTGTAATTACAGAACCTGCTCCATTAGTTTTATCAGCCACAATAACGGATGTTTCATGTGCTGGAGGTGATGATGGTGTGATTGATATTAGCATTTCCGGTGGTACTACACCTTACATTTTCTCTTGGTCTAATAATGCAACAACAGAGGATATTTTTAACCTCACTGCAGGTAATTATAACCTTCTTGCTTCTGATGCACATGGGTGTACTGCAACTGGGAATTATGTTGTGTCTGAGCCTTTAAATCCAATTGTAATTAATGGAGTAGTTGTTAACGCTACTGGTCCAACAGCAACTGATGGCTCTGTTGATATAACTGTAACAGGAGGTACTGGGCCATATACTTATAGTTGGAGTAATGGTGGAACCACTGAAGATATATCTTCATTGGCGCCAGGAGTATATGTAATTATCGTTACTGATGATAATGGTTGTACTTCTACAACTTCATTCATAGTATCCTGGAATGTTGGATTAACTGGTCTAACTAATCAGGAAGGATTAAACATTTACCCAAACCCTGCTAAAGATATTATTAATATAGAATTGGAAACCGGGAAATCAGCGGACAGAATTGTATTAATTAATATGACAGGACAATCGGTTTATGAATCAAATCCAAACGGTAATAGGTTTGAAGTTGATGTTAAGTTCTTAGCAGAAGGTTTATACTATATAAACATTTATACCGAGAATGATATCATCACTAAAAAAGTAGTAATAAACAGATAGTTAGTTAGTAAGTTTATTTACTCTTGTTAGAGGCTGCCCTACAAAGGCAGCCTCTTTTTTTATCAGTTTTTTTTAAAAAATTCTATAACTTAAGTGATGTTTGAAATCGATGACAATCGTCATCGATTTTTAATGACTTATGTTACTATTTAAAAGCGTAAAAAGTTGCTCTTTTGTATTTTAAAATTCACTCTTTAAATTATGGACGCTAAACAACATCTTTATTATGCCTTGGGCATTATGGCATTTGCAGTAGCTAAAGCAGATGGTAAAGTACAGAATCAAGAACGCCAAATGATACACAAAATAGTAAGTGAGGAATCCGGTCATAAAATTGATTTCGGTTATGCCGAAATCATTTTTAGCATTTTACAAAAAGAAAAATCTGGGGCCTCTCCTATTTATGATTGGGCAATTCATTCTATTGACCTAGGAAAACACCATTTAACTGAAACAATGAAAGAACAATTTGTTGCTGTAATTAAAAAAATAGCAGAAGCGTTTCCACCTACTACTCCAGAAGAAAATGAGTTGATTGATAAATTTTCAAGAATAATATGGTCTTCTGAACTAAATAAAATAAACACTTAAATAAAATATTTTTATCAAACACTGTGGTTTCCTCATCAAATATCTCCTACCTTACCTACATAAATTATTCCGTATTTTTAATTCCTTTTTATAAAATTTTAGTTATTTTAACTTATACAAATTATAACTATGGCAATTAAAAAAACACCTTCAAAAAAGACTTCAAAAAAGGCAACCAAAACAGTCGTTTCTAAAAAAGAAAAAGATAAATTTTTGATGGTTGGAATTGGAGCATCTGCAGGTGGATTGGAAGCTTTTAAAGAGTTTTTTACAGCTATGCCGGATAACCCTGGAATGGCATTTATGTTGGTACAACACCTTGATCCAACACATAAAAGCATGTTGGTTGATTTACTTTCTAACTATACCAACATGAAAGTGATAGAGGTAAAAGATCATACCAAAGTAGCACCCAACAATGTATACGTCATCCCTCCTAATAAGGATATGGCAATGATGGATGGCTTTTTACACTTGATGAAGCCTATGGATGCGAGAGGACATAGAAGACCCATTGATTTTTTTCTTCGTTCATTGGCAGATGACCAAAAAGAAAGAGCTGTAGGAATTATATTAAGCGGTACAGGAACGGAAGGAACACTTAGTTTAAAAACCATTAAAGGAGAAGGAGGGCTAACCCTAGTGCAAGATCCGGATAAAGCAAAGTATGACGGCATGCCGAGAAGTGTGATAACAGCAGGAGCTGCAGATTTTGTATTGCCTGCTAATGACATGCCCCAACAATTGATTAAATACATGAAAACCCGGAAAATCAAACCATTAGAAAAAGTTCCGGTAGTTTCACCTCCAAAAAACTTATTGGAAAAGGTATTTATTTTACTGCGTAATGCAACTGGTTGCAACTTTAATGATTATAAAAGTAATACCATAGTTCGAAGAATTGAAAAACGGATGGCTATTAATCAGGTAGAAAAATTGGAAGATTATGTAAAACACCTTCAAAAAACACCAGCAGAGGTGTTGGATCTTTTTAATGAACTGTTGATAGGTGTTACTAACTTTTTTAGAGACACAAAAGCTTTTGAAGTATTACAAGCTAAGGCTATTTCAGAAATTATCAAACAAAAAGAAAACGGAGATGTTATTCGTATATGGGTTCCTGGTTGTTCTACCGGTGAAGAAGTATACTCCTTGGCAATTCTTTTTAATGAAGCCATCAACAAACAAAAAAAAGATTTACGATTACAAATATTTGCTTCGGATATTGATGAAAATGCCATCAACATAGCACGTGCCGGAACATATCCTGAAACTATTTCAGCGGACATTACCCCAACCCGATTGAAACGTTTTTTTAGAGCCGAAAACCAATACTATCAAATTAAAAAAGAAATTAGGGATCAGGTTATTTTTGCAGTGCAAAATATAATTAAAGACCCTCCTTTTTCTAAGCTAGACATGATAAGTTGTAGAAACTTACTCATCTATTTGAACCCAAATGCACAACAAAAAATATTTTCCATCTTCCATTATTCCTTAAATTCTGATGGCATTTTGTTTTTGGGTAATTCAGAATCTTTAGGGGAATCTGCTGATCTCTTCACTACGTTAGATCGCAGGCAAAAAATATTTGCACGGAAAAATGTAAAAGTAGAAAATAGGTTCGAACTGGGTTTTAATTTAAATGAAAAAAAAACTTCCTCAAGTGTAGCCAAACCATCAAAAAAAATAAACCTATCAAGTGATAATTTAGGATACTTAACCGAAAAAATACTGTTAGCTAAATACGCTCCGGCATGTGCTATTATTAATTGGAAGGGTGATGCAGTATATTTTTCTGGTAACACGGATAAATTCCTACAACCTTCATCAGGAAAGGCTAGTTTGAATATTATAGATATGGCTCGGAAAGGGTTGAAGAGTGATTTGCGTACCCTCATTGCTAAAGTTCGTAAAAATAATAAACCAGAAGAACGCAAAGGCATAAAAGTAAAAACCAGTAATAAAATTGAAGT
>JBFIEB010000182.1:0-5963 GCA_041603555.1 Vicingaceae bacterium | reverse complement strand
GTAACCGTTATAGTTCCAGTAATAGGGGCACCGGTAGCATTAGTAGCATTAAAAGCTGGTGTATTACCGGTACCAGAGGCACCTAGTCCAATACTCGTATTAGAGTTAGTCCAAGTAAAAGTTCCTCCAGCTGGAGTACTCACAAAGTTACTCGCTGGAACAGGGTCACCTGCACAATAAGTTGCATTAGCAGGAACAGTTACAGTAGGTGTTGGATTAACAGTAACGGCCAAACACGTTTGAGTACTGGTAAGAGGACAGTTATTGGTCCAATCAATACAAATATTACCACCAGGAGCGGTATTCCATGTTACAGTTAAAGTTGTTGTATTTTGACCAGCAACAATAGTAGCACCAGCAGGAACTGTCCAATTGTAAGCGGTAGCATTAACTTGAGCAGGAACTGTATAGTTTACCACATCACCTTCACAAACCGAAATTGGTCCAGCAATAGCAGCAATGGCAGCAGGAGGGGGACAGGGAGAGCAGTTAGTATACATTGTAACCCTTCCAATGTTGTAATTTACCTCACTCCAGATGTTTATCATTGGCATAGCCGAGAGATCATTTTGCATTCCACTTCGCTGTAAGATATGTCCGACTGCATTAATTGTGACCGGACAATTTGGGCTACCATAACTGTTTATGGAGTTTGCTCCTCTCGATCCATATACACCAATAATATCTCCAGGATTTACCACAATGTTAGGCACTGGAATCATGGTGTTTGGCGCCCAGTTCGGCTGATAAAACAAAGACACAAAGTTGTTAGTAGTTGCAGCAAATGCAGGTGGAGGTCCCGCGGTGAACCTAACGATTTCAACGCTTTGGAACAAAGTTGACATATCGTCTTCTACATAAACTCCACAAATCGTAAATGTTGTATTCGCAGTAAAGTGATAACCTCTAGTCATCCCTGTAAAAGAATTTAATTGAGGACATAGTACAATTGGTGTTTGGGCTAACGCATCAAAGCTTGTCATCCAAGCCACCAGAGAGATAATAAATATTTTCGTCAGTTTCTTCATTTATAGAGAGAGTTGTCTTTAGATTAATTTTGGATTAATAAGGGCGAGTGCCGTACAGTTTGTCGTGCGCTTTTTTCCGTTCCACAAGCACATTTTCCAATACGGCTGGTCTAGCTTTAAACCAGTCCAATATTGCCTGCTTTAAACCTTCTTCAGAAGAACCAGGAACATTTTGAGGGAAACCATCTTGAGCCAAGAAGGGTTTTGCCCATTCATTATGCTTGGTTGGAGCTAAAAGTGCATCAAGACACATGATAGTAGCATCTAACAACTTTTCTTGAGTTGTATACTCAGAAAGTTGAGCGTTAGCCGGATCAGTAGTTTGAGAAAAAGTAACATTGCCAATTAAAGCTAATAATGCCATTAAAAAAATTGATTTTTTCATAGTTATAAATATTTAAATTTCGCGCGTACGCGAAAGACGTAAAAAATAAGTGATAGGTTGCCTGTAAAAGAAAGTATTGTATAGTAAATGTAGGAAAAAAATTAGATTCCCCAAAACCTATTAGAAAAAACGTGTTTCAGCGGGCATAACAACTGCGGAGCAAAAATAAAAGTTGATCTATAAATCAAATTTTATTCCTTGCGCTAAAGGAAGCTCATCAGAATAATTTACTGTATTTGTTTGTCTTCTCATGTAAATTTTCCATGCATCAGAACCAGATTCCCTCCCTCCTCCAGTTTCTTTTTCACCACCAAAAGCACCACCAATTTCAGCACCAGAAGTTCCAATATTTACATTAGCAATTCCACAATCGGAACCTGCAAATGACAAGAATTTTTCTGCCTCTTTTATTTCATTAGTCATTATTGCAGAAGATAATCCTTGAGCAACACCATTTTGTATATCAATTGCATTTTCAATTTCACCAGAATATTTTATTAAGTATAAGATAGGAGCAAATGTTTCTGCTTGTACAATTTCAAAATCGTTTTTTGCTTCTATTATTGCAGGTCTTACATAGCAACCACTTTCGTATCCATTACCTTGTAGTACACCGCCATCAATTAAAACATTACCGCCTTCAGCTTTTGCTTTTTCAATAGCTGATAAATAAGTATTTACAGCATCTTTATCTATCAATGGACCTACGTGATTCTTTTCATCCAATGGATTTCCAATGGTGATTTGATCATAAGCTCCTACGATTGCATCTCGTACTTTATCATAAACGGATTCATGAATAATTAATCTTCTGGTAGAGGTACATCGCTGTCCACAAGTACCAACTGCTCCAAAAACGGCTCCCGGAACTACCACTTTTAAATCTGCAGTTGGAGTGATGATAATTGCATTATTTCCTCCTAATTCAAGCAACGACTTTCCAAACCGTTCAGCAACTGTTGCGCCAACAATTCTTCCCATTCTGGTTGAACCTGTAGCAGAAATTAAGGGAATTCTTTTGTCTGTGGTCATCATTTCACCAACTTTATAATCACCATTTATTATACAAGAAATACCCTCAGGTAATTTGTTTTCTTTTAGGATAGTAGCAATTATGTTTTGACAAGCTACAGAGCATAAAGGTGCTTTTTCTGATCCTTTCCAAACACAAACGTCTCCACATACCCATGCCAAAGCAGTATTCCAAGCCCAAACAGCTACAGGAAAATTAAAGGCAGAAATAATTCCAACAACACCAATTGAATGCCACTGTTCTCTCATTACGTGACCTGGTCTTTCCGAAGGAATAGTTTGGCCATTTAATTGTCTTGATAAGCCAACAGCGAAATCACAGATATCGATCATCTCTTGAACCTCACCATACCCTTCCTGTAAGGATTTACCCATTTCATAAGAAACAAGTTTCCCTAGAGGGGTTTTTAATTCTCTCAGTTTATTCCCGAATTGCCTAACAATTTCACCTCTTTGTGGAGCAGGCATTTTTCTAAATTCTAAAAACGCGGCAGAAGCAGTACTCATTACTTTGTCATAATCTGCTTGAGTAGTAGTAGTCACTTTTCCAATTAGAGAACCATCAGTTGGTGAGTAGGAAGAAATCGTTTTTCCACTTCCAAAATTGTCACTTCCAGTTGAAGTTCCATCATTTGTTTCTTTTAATCCAAGAGCTTGCATCGCTTCTTGCATTCCATATTTATCTGCAGTAAGTGTTTCAGGCATTTTGATAAAATTTTAATTTTTAATGAGGAGCAAAATTAAGGATTTTAAATCAGTAAATTTGCGATTATAGCTATGGAAAAAGAGATTGTAAATAGAGTTGAGAATAGTGATTTAATTCAGGTGAATTTGGATGAATATTATCCACAAGGAGAGAGAATTTTATTTGATATTCAAGAACTATTGAAAGATGGGTTAATTCTTATTGAAAAAGATTTTAGATCATCTGTAAAAGAGCTTTCTTGGGAGAGTTATAATGATAAGTATGTTGGAATAGTTTGTTCAGTTGATGCAATTATTCCTTTATGGGCATTTATGTTAATTGCCTCTAAATTACAGCCTTTTGCTAAAAAAGTGATTTTTGGAAATTTCGCTGAATTAGAAAAAGCAATTTTTAATGATGTATTTTCAGCATTGGATTTTACTCAATTCCAAGATAAGAATGTAATTGTAAAAGGTTGTGGCAAACACCCTATTCCAGAATCTGTTTTTGTAGATTTTACCACTCAATTACAATCTTTTGCTAAGAACATTATGTTTGGAGAGGCATGTTCGGCAGTTCCTTTGTATAAAAAAGGGAAAAGCTAAACCAATTCAAAATCCAATTGTTTTTTGGCTAGGTCAGCTCTTCTAATTTTTATTTTTACTTCATCACCCATACGATATTCTTGTCCTAATTTTTTTCCTCTAGCACAATAATTTTCAGGATCAAAAGTATAATAATCATCTTGTATTTCATTTAAACGAACCATTCCTTCACACATGTTTTCTACTATTTGAACGTATAACCCCCATTCACTTACTCCGGAAATTACTCCATCGAATTCTTCCCCTATTTTGTCTTGTAAAAATTCAACTTGTTTGTATTTAATTGAAGTTCTTTCTGCCTCTGTAGCAAGTAATTCCATTTTAGAAGAATGTTTGCATTGTTCCTCAATTTCTTTTTGATTGGCAGATGAACCACCATCTAAATAATGTTGTAATAAACGATGAACCATTACATCGGGGTACCTTCTAATAGGAGAGGTAAAGTGTGAGTAATATGGGAAAGCCAATCCATAGTGTCCAATGTTGTTTGAAGAATAGAGCGCTTTTGCCATTGTTCTAATGGTTAATTGTTCAATCATATCTTCTTCATTAGTGCCTTGTACTTCAGTTAATAATTGATTGATAGAACTCGCTACTTCCTTTTCACTAGTTTTTAAATCGTAACCGAATTTTTTTACAAAGTTTGATAATGAAAGTAATTTTTCCTGATTAGGCTCATCATGAATACGATACACGAAAGTTTTTGCTTTTTGACCCTTTGGGACTTTCCCAATAAATTCAGCTACCCTTTTATTAGCAAGGAGCATAAACTCTTCTATTAGTTTATTAGCATCTTTGCTTTCTTTAAAGTAGACACCAGTTGGAGTTCCTTCTAAATCCAATTGAAACTTTACTTCTATTCTGTCAAAAGCAATTGAGCCATGTTTAAACCGTTCTTTACGAAGCAGTTTTGCCAGTTTATCTAATTGAAGAATTTCTTCTACTAAATCTCCTTGTTTTTTCTCTATCCTTTCTTGCGCTTCTTCATAAGTAAACCTCCTGTCAGAAAAAATTACGGTGCGCCCAAACCATTCATTTAGAACATTAGCATTCTCATCCAATTCAAACACAGCGGCAAAGCATAATTTGGTTTCTTGTGGTCTTAATGAACAAGCTTGGTTGGATAAAACCTCAGGAAGCATAGGAACAACCCTATCCACTAAATAAACAGAGGTGGCTCTTTTAAAAGCTTCGTTATCTAAAATAGACCCAGGCTGAATATAATGTGAAACATCTGCAATGTGAACACCTATTTCCCAATTACCATTTGGAAGTTTTTTGAGTGATAGCGCATCATCAAAATCTTTAGCATCTTTTGGGTCAATAGTAAAAGTGGTAGTGGTTCTAAAATCCCTTCGCTTTTTAATTTCTTGAGCAGATATTTCTAAGTCTAAGTTTTTTGCAGCTTTTTCTACTTTAAATGGGAACTCATAAGGTAATCCGAATTCAGCTAAAATCGAATGCATTTCAGTGTCATTATCACCGGGCTTCCCTAATACTTGAATAATTTTTCCGAAAGGATTTTTTTTATCCAGCGGCCATTCGGTCATTTTTGCAATAACCTTATCTCCATCTTGAGCATTTTTTAGTTTGTCGTTTGAAATAAAAATATCTACGGGCATTCTTGTGCTGTCTGGTATAACAAAAGAAAAGTTTTTAGACTTTTCAAGAACTCCTACAAATTCAGTTTGGGCTCTTTCAACAACTTCAACAATTTCACCCTCTATTTTTTTACTCAGCTTACTTGAAAAAATATTTACTTTAACAATATCTCCATTAAGAGCCGTGTTTGTATTTCTAGCATTAATATAAATATCTGTTTCACTCCCCTCTACAACAATATAAGCAGCACCTCGAGAGGTCATTTCGACCATACCTTGTATAAAATTTTCTGAAGCTTTTAAACGGTATTTTCCTCGTTCAGTTTCATACAATTTACCTTGATCAGCGAGTTCATTTAAAATGGTTGTGATTAATTTTTTATTGGAGATATCCTTAAAACCAAAAGCCTTGCTCAGCTGTTTGTAGTTAAATGATTTTGTAGGATTTCTATCAAAGACAGTTACTATCTGTTGGAGTAAATCGTGCTTAAACGAGCCTCCCTTTTTCTTCTTGTTTTTCTTCTTTTTAGCCATGGGTATTAATGCGACTAAAATAGGAATAAAAAAAGCGGGAAACTCCCGCTTTTAAAAAATGTATTATTGTTTTATTAACTTAATATGTTGAGG
>JBFIEB010000181.1:0-6087 GCA_041603555.1 Vicingaceae bacterium | reverse complement strand
CCAGCCGCATCAACTGCATTTATTTCGTGTAATCCAGGTATTTCTGTTTGAATGGCTTTGCCAGCCAGTTTATGAATCAACGCTCCAAATTGTGTATCTTCCTGTGGAGGCCTACCTACCACAGTAAATGGCCAAATAGCATCTTTTTTATGGTAAACTTTATGCACTTTTAATACTGGAAAATCATGTGTTAAACTATAGTAACCTAAATGATCTCCAAAAGGACCTTCAGGTTTAGTTTCATTTGGATGAACTTCACCGGTAATTACAAAGTCAGCATCAGTGGCGATACAATATCCATCTTTGCAGGTGTAATTAAATTTATGTCCAGCCAATGCTCCCGCAAAAGTCAATTCAGACAACCCTTCAGGTAATGGCATTACAGCAGCTAATGTATTCGCTGGTGGTCCGCCAACAAAAATGGACACTTTTAAAGGTTTACCTAATTTATTAGCGTTGGCTTGATGAACACCTATTCCTCGATGTATTTGATAATGCAAGCCAACTTCTTGATTTAGTTGATAATCATTTCCATTCAACTGAATACGATACATTCCCAAGTTGGAGTTCATTACCCCAGGGTTGATTGGGTCTTCAGAATAAACCTGAGGAAGTGTTATAAAGGCTCCTCCATCATTCGACCAACATTTAATTAAAGGCAGTTTATCAATGGTAGTTTCTTTAAAATGAGATGGTAAAGCAGTTACTTTTTTTGGAAATGATTTCCGAGCCAGCATCGCTAATGAAAAATTGGTAATGGGAGCTTTCAACAATTTTAATGGATCATTTTTTAATGCAATAAGTTGTTGAACTTTTTCGAACGTATTTCTAAAAATAAATTGGCTTCGTTCGGACGTTCCGAACAAATTAGAAACAGCTTTAAATTCACATCCTTTTATGTTTTCAAATAATATGGCGGGGCCACCTTTTTCGTAAATTCTTAATTGTATTGCAGCCATTTCAAGATTAGGATCAACTTCTTCTTTTATTCGAATTAATTGACCATTTTTTTCAAGGTCATTAACACAATCTATGGTGCTTTTGTAAATCACGGTTTAAAAGTAGTAAATAAAAAAAAGCGAGATGAATTCCACCACGCTTTAATAATTATCTAGATCGATTAGATGCTTAGTTGAAATAATCTTTCATTCTATCAAAGAAACCCTTATCCTTACTTGTTGGGTTCGGTTTAAAGTTTTCTGAATCTTTTAGACTTTCCAAAACTACTTTTTCTTCCTTGGATAGTTTTCTAGGTGTCCACACATTAACATAAATCAAGAAATCTCCTTTTCCGTATCCTTGTATATTAGGAATACCTTTTCCTTTTAAACGTAATACTTTTCCACTTTGTGTTCCTGGTTCTATTTTAATTTTTACTTTTCCATCAATGGTTTTAATTTCCATCGAACTCCCAACAGCCGCATCCACAAAATTAAGGTACAAATCATATAGTAAATTCATACCATCACGTTTTATTGTTTTATGAGGTTCTTCTTCAATCAGAACTATTAAGTCACCAGCAATTCCATCTTTAGGCCCTGCATTACCTTTCCCAGTTACAGAAAGCTGCATTCCATCTTCAACACCAGCAGGAATATCGATAGTGATTACCTCTTCCTTTTTGATTAAACCTTCTGCATTAGCTCCTTCAGGTTTTTTGTCAATCATTTTGCCATCCCCACCGCACACATTACAAGGAGATGATGTTTGCATCTGACCTAATATTGTATTGGCAATTCTGGTAACCTGACCACTTCCATTACATTGAGAACAAGTTTTTGTTGTAACACCCTCAGCATTTACCAATTTGGTCACTTTAATTTTTTTCTCAACTCCTTTAGCTATGTCTTCTAATGACATTTTTACCCTTACTCTTAAGTTGCTTCCTTTACGAACCCTTCTTCCACGACCTCCGCCTCCAAAACCTCCGAAGCCACCACCACCGCCACCAAAAGCTCCACCAAAAATATCCCCGAATTGAGAGAATATATCATCCATATTCATTCCACCACCTCCAAATCCACCTCCAGCAGCGCCTCCCATTCCAGCATGCCCAAATTGATCGTAACGTTGTTTTTTTTCTGGGTTGCTTAATACTTCATAAGCCTCAGCAGCTTCCTTAAATTTTTCCTCAGCAACTTTATCATCAGGGTTTTTGTCAGGATGGAATTCAATAGCCTTTTTTCTGTAAGCTTTTTTAATTTCAGATTCAGAAGCACCTTTAGGTACTCCTAATATTTCGTAATAATCTCGTTTACTCATCTTACTGACCTATAACTACTTTGGTAAATCGTATCACTTTTCCATTCAATTGATATCCTTTTTCAATTTCGTCTAACACTTTTCCTTTTTCCTTTTTTGAAGGCGCTGGAAGTTGAGTAATTGCCTCGTGATATTCAATATTAAAGTCTTTACCTACAGAAGATTCAATTTCTTCTAAACCTTTTTGTTTGAGAATATTAAACATTTTGTCATGAATAAGTTTTACACCATCTTTAAGCCCATCTATTTCATTGGTTTCTTCCATAGCCTTAAAAGCTCTTTCAAAATCATCTAAAACGGGCAAAATAGCAGTAATAACATCTTCTCCAGCTGTTTTATAGAGCTCTATTTTTTCTTTTTGAGTTCTTTTTCTAAAATTATCAAACTCAGAATATAGCCTAAGGTACTTATCAGTAGCCTCTTTTACTTTTACCTCCAATTCTTCCTCTACTGACAATTCAATATCCTGCTTAGTCACAGCGTCTTCTTGATTATCTTCTACTTCTTGCTCTAATTCTTCATCTTGTACTTTCTCTTTCTTACTCATTTCAATATAGGTTTATGTCTCGAAAAACGATGGACAAAAATACTACCATTGTGCTAATTATAGTCAAAATGACAGTTATTTTCTTCATTGGAAATACTAAGACGCAAAAAAGGCAGAAGAATTAGCCCTTCTGCCTTTTTTAGTTGTTATATCTCGACTTAAAGGTCACGTACCGTTGCAGTTTTTTTTAGGTGTTTTTCTAATTCTTGATCTAAAGCTGCGCCTCTTAAATTTTTTGCCAAAATGGTTCCTTTTCCATCAATTAAATAATTCATAGGAATAGAGCTTACACCATAAAGACCAGATCCTTCTGAACTCCACCCCTTTAAATCACTTACATGATAAGGCCAAGTTAATTTATCTTGAATGATAGCCGCCTTCCATCGGTTAACATCTTTATCCAAAGAATAGCTGAATACTGTAAATCCTTTTCCATTAACAAATTTTTTGTCTTTGTATTTAGTATAAGCAGCTACTACTGCTGGATTTTCTCTTCTACAAGGGCCACACCAAGATGCCCAAAAATCAATTAATACAACTTTCCCCTTTAAAGATGAAAGCTTCATTATTTTTCCTTCAGGATTTTTATATGCTAACTCTGGAGCTTTAGAGCCAATTGCAAAACCTGCTGGTTTATACATAAACCCTGCGGCTATTAGAATAATGACTCCAAGAATAATAGTTGCTTTAAATTTTTTTATCGTGTTCATAATCTCCATAATAAGTAGTAAAAATAAGATTTTTTTGGAATGACAATCTGTAATAAATGCGACATTAACGATTTATTAACGTTTTATAGGCGAGTAATTTCAGCCCCAATTGCATTCAACCTATTATCAATAAATTGATACCCTCTATCAATTTGCTCTATGTTGTTTATTGTGCTTTCACCATCAGCTGAAAGTGCAGCAATCAACAATGAAACCCCAGCGCGAATATCAGGAGAAGACATTGTAATTCCTTTTAAGTTATACTCTTTGTTAATCCCTATAACTGTCGCCCTGTGAGGATCGCATAAAATAATTTGTGCCCCCATATCTTTTAATCGATCAATAAAAAATAAACGACTATCAAACATTTTTTGGTGAATTAAAACAGTTCCTTTTGCTTGGATGGCTGTTACCAAAATAACACTTAGTAAATCTGGAGTAAATCCAGGCCAAGGAGCATCATAAATGGTTGGTATTGATCCATCAATCATTTTTGTTATTTCATAACTGCTTTGCGCAGGAATATAAATATCATCTCCTTTTATCTGAACATCAATTCCTAATCTTCCAAAAGTATCAGGAATCCTTCCCAACATATCCACTCTACATTCTTTAATGGTAATTTCAGATTCAGTCATGGCAGCTAGTCCGATAAATGATCCAACTTCAATAAAATCTGGTAATAACTTATGCGTACAGCCTCCTAAATCAGTAACACCTTCAATAACTAGTAAGTTTGAACCAACTCCAGAAATTTTTGCCCCCATACTATTTAACATAAAACATAATTGCTGTAGGTAAGGTTCACAAGCAGCATTATAAATGGTTGTTGTTCCTTCTGCCAATACTGCAGTCATAACAACATTTGCAGTACCTGTTACAGAAGGCTCATCCAACAAAATGTATTTTCCTTTTAGGTTATCAGCTTTTAAAGAATAAAAGCCTGTATCGGAATCATAAGTATAGGTTGCGCCTAATTTTGTAAAACCTAAAAAATGAGTATCTAACGGACGAGCACCAATTTTATCCCCTCCAGGTTTTGGCATATATGCTTTTTTAAATCGAGCTAACAAAGGCCCCATTATCATAATTGAACCCCTAAGAGAAGCTGCTCTTTTTTTGAAGGCATCGGTTTGTAAATAATCAATATTTACATTATCTGCCTGAAAATGAACCGTTCCATTTCCTACCCTATCTATATTAACGCCTAGTTCTTCAAGTAAATCAATCAAAAAATTGACATCTCTTATATAAGGAAGATTATTGAGGGTAACTTTTTCTGAAGTTAATAAAACTGCACTTACAACTTGAAGTGCTTCATTTTTTGCTCCTTGAGGAACGAGCTCACCTTTTAGTTTGTTTCCACCTTTTATTTTAAAAGTAGCCATTAATATCTACGCTTTTTGTAGTGTTGTTTTTTGCCGCTTTGTTTCTTACTATTTGAATTGGTGTTTGTTCTTTTCTTTTTAGACATGGCTAAAACTTCATTAGTAGAAATCATTTGGAATCCTTCAGGAGCACTTAATTTATCTTCTGAAATTAATTTCAAATCAGTTATAATTTGACTGTCATCTACAGAATCTTGGTTAAAAGTGAGGTATGTTTTCTTCATTAAGTTTAGAATAACACCAACTAATGCAGTTTTTTCATCTGTATTTTCAAGATGAATGGCGGCATCAATTAGATCTCTAATAGATTTACCATAATGCTTTAGCCTATTACTAGTAGCCGGATAATCCATTTTCTTTGGTTTTTCAAAAATAACTTCTTTGTTTGGTAATGGATATGGTGAATCTACATCTAATTTAAAATCAGAAATAATAAATAAATGATCCCATAATTTATGTTTAAAATCAGCAATATCTCTTAGATGGGGATTCAATTGCCCCATAACACTAATAATAGCATTTGCCATTTTATTTCTTTCTTCTTTATCTTTTAGATTGATAGCGTGTTCCACCATTTTCTGAATATTTCTTCCATATTCAGGAATTACCATTTGGGTTCGGCTGGTATTGTAATCGTATTCTTCTATTGATTCCATATAAGTCGTTCAATTTTAACAGGTTCAAAAGTAAATATATTATTTGACTATTGTAAGCTTGGCAAATTTTAATAATAATTGCTTGTTGCCTACATTTTGAAAGTTAATACTCGCTTTACCATTTTCAAGTGTTTCGATAATGCCATTACCAAATTTTTGATGATTTACCATCATTCCTTTTTCTAGAGCTAAATTTGCTGCACTTTCAGTAATGGAGCTTGCCGTGGCATTGGAAATTTTAGTTAGATTTTTTGGTGTTTTATGAACAACTTTTTGAACGGCTTTTGTTTTCTTTTTTGTTTTTTGATAGGTATTGGGTTTTTTACTATGATAGGAGTTTAATTCATCCTCAAAACTTTTTTGATGAATCGGTTTGGCAGTGTTATTTTTTGAAAAAGTATATTCTAGGTATTTCTCATCTATTTCTTCAATAAAACGGCTTGGTTCACAAAAAATAAGTGACCCCCATTTGTATCTACTTGAAGCAAAAGATAAGTGAACCTCTTTTTCTGCTCGAGTAATTG
>JBFIEB010000180.1:0-6107 GCA_041603555.1 Vicingaceae bacterium | reverse complement strand
TGATTTTGACCCAGATAAATTTGCAGAAAAGGCAATTCTCGATAATGTAAAAATGGTTGAAATTAAATTATCTCAAGGAGCAAAACCAGGTCACGGAGGGATTCTACCTGCATCGAAAAATACGGAAGAAATAGCACAAATAAGAGGTGTAAAACCTTTCACAGATGTTCATTCTCCACCGTCACATTCCGAATTTACATCTCCAACAGAGTTGATGAATTTTATTAAAGTATTGAGAGAGCAGTCAAATGGAAAACCTATAGGGTTTAAACTTTGTGTCGGTAAAAAAGAAGAATTTATTGATCTATGCCACGCAATGATTACAACTGGAATTAAACCAGATTTTATTACCGTTGATGGTGGTGAGGGTGGTACAGGTGCTGCTCCAGTAGAGTTTTCAAATTCGCTTGGAATGCCATTAAGAGATGCCGTTGCATTTGTTTTTGATACACTTACTGGCTATAACTTAAAAAAAGACATCATCATTATTGCGTCTGGAAAGATTATCAGCGGATTTGATATTGCCAGAATGTTAGCTATAGGTGCAGATATGGTAAACAGTGCCCGAGCTATGATGTTAGCTATTGGCTGTATTCAAGCACTAGTATGCAATAATAATGATTGCCCAACAGGAGTTGCTACACAAAATAAACAATTAATGAAAGGATTGGATGTAGATGCTAAGGCTAGAAGAGTAACTAACTTTCATAATGAAACCCTTCATAGTTTTAGTGAACTAATAGGAGCAACTGGAGTTTTGAGTCCTTCAGATCTGGAGCGTGAACATATTAATAGAAGAGTAAGTATGAATTCTGTCTTACGATACGATGAAATTTTTCCACCTATTGAAACAGGAAGCTTACTTAAGAATTAATTTAAGCAGATTAGGTTTTGAGTGTTTAGTAATAAACCCCCTTCAAAAATTTTCATATTGGAGAAAATCAAGGATTTTGTACCAATAATTATCTAATAAAGTATATTTTACCAATAAATATGTATTTAATAGTTTTTATTACTTTTTTTAAATAAAATAGTAATTTATTTCACCACCTTAATAAACAATTCCAGTAATTTTAACTTAATATTATATTAATAAATAAACATTAATAAGAGTTAACAACTACCTATCTGTTTTTAGGAGTCTTTATAGCATAAAGGACTCCTTTTTTAAATAAATTAAAAAATGATCTAAAAAAAGAAAACGAAGAATTATTATACACCTTATAATGATACACCCAAATACAGAATTAAAATTCATATCGCAAGAGAAAGGATATGGAGTAGTTGCTAAAGAGTTTATTCCTAAGGGTACCATTACTTGGGTTCAAGATAAATTAGATAGAACCTTTCATGCTAATCAAGTTAATAAAATGTCTCCAAAATATAAATCATTAATAGAATATTATTGTTTTAGAGATAACAAAGGAAATTATATTTTATGTTGGGATCACGGTAAATACGTGAACCATAGTTTTAAATCAAATTGTTTAAGTACTCCATACAATTTTGAAATAGCAGTGCGTGATATAAAAATTGGTGAAGAACTTACAGATGATTATGGTTATTTAAACCTTGAACAGCCCTTTAAAGCACTTCCGGAAAGAGGAAGTAAGAGAAAAACAGTCTATCCAAACGATTTAACAAAGTATTTTGACATATGGGACAAACAATTAAGTGAAAGTATTAAAACACTTAATCAGGTTCATCAACCTTTAGAAGCATTGCTGTCTACTAAAATGAAAAGAAAAATTAAACGGATAGTTGATGGTAAATTACCATTAGAATCAATTTTAAATTGTTATTATAATCCTGAAAAAAATAATTATCACGAGCAATAAATAATTTTATTCTTCTAATCCATATAAAAAAATAAATCGTTATGGCTGAAGCAACTATTAAATATGATATAAAGAACATGAATTTCAATACTATTATATTTGACTTAAATGGTACAATAACTAATAGTGTTTCCTCACATCCTCAACATATTTTGTTTCGAAACAACTACATCGAACAAAAAATTAAAAGACGAATCACAAAAGATTTACCACATACAACAACCAAAGCACTAGGTTTATTTGGTTTGGATGTAGATGCATATTATGAATATAGAAATAGCCATATAGATTGGAATTTATTTCATTCCTATTCTGATACCACAATTGATGTGCTTACGAAATTTACCGAATATAATTACAATTTAGTGTTATATACAGATTGTTATCAGCAACAAATAAAGTCAACATTAAAAATTCTTAAAGCTGAAAATTTTTTTACCCTCATTGTTTCTAAAGAACATGGCTATAAAAAACCTTCTTCAAAAGCTTACCGATATATAGCCAATAAGTTAAATGTAGAGGTTAATGAACTTTTGCTAATAGCCAATGATTATACTCAAGACCTTAAACCTTTAAAAGATATTGGTGGAAACACAATTTGGATTAAGTCTGAACAAAAACTTAAAGATGCTCAAAAAATTATTACTAATCATTGTAGCACTTTTACGCTACTGAATGCCGCAAAAAACTTAGAATATACATGAAAAACAAGTATATTGATTTAATAGATCAAACTTTTGAATTTCCGCAAGAAGAATTTCAGGTTACTTCTGCCAAAGAATTAGAATTTCATGGAATTGATTTAATGGAATTAATTAAAGAGTATGGAACACCTTTAAAATTTACTTACTTACCAAAAATTTCTAAAAATATACAAAAAGCCAAAAGTTGGTTTCAAGATGTTTTTTTACAGACTGCTTATACTGGCAAATACTATTATTGTTATTGCACTAAAAGTTCACATTTTAAACATGTGCTTGATGAAGCATTAAAAAATGATATCCATATTGAAACCTCATCAGCTCTTGATATTGATATTGTTAATAAACATAAGGAAGAAGGTAAAATATCAAATAAAACTTATGTGTTATGTAATGGTTTCAAACGAGATGTATACCTAGATAATATTGCTAATTTAATCAATTCTGGACATAAAAACTGCATACCAATTATTGACAATTATGAAGAAATTCATTTACTCAATACTCAAATAAAAAATAATTATAAAATAGGCATTCGTATCGCTTCAGAAGAAGAGCCTAAGTTTGAATTTTATACCAGTAGATTAGGTATTGGCTATAAAAATATTGTTCCTTTTTATTTGAACGAAATTGAAAAATTGAAAAATGTTGAATTAAAAATGCTTCATTTTTTCATCAACACTGGAATAAAAGATACAGCCTATTATTGGAATGAATTGCATAAATGCTTAAAAGTATATGTTGAACTAAAAAAAGTATGTCCTTCATTGGATAGCCTAAATATTGGTGGAGGATTCCCTATCAAAAATTCTTTAGCATTTGAATATGATTATGAATATATGATTACTGAAATTGTGAACCAAATTAAGATAACCTGTGATGAAGCAGGTATTCCAGTTCCCGATATATTTACTGAATTTGGTTCTTTTACGGTTGGAGAAAGTGGTGGAGCAATCTATGAAGTTCTTTACCAAAAACAACAAAACGATAGAGAAAAATGGAACATGATAGATTCTTCGTTTATAACCACTTTACCTGATTCGTGGGCAATTAATAAACGGTTTATTATGCTTCCTATTAATAATTGGAATAAAGAATATGAAAGGGTTTTGTTAGGAGGACTGACTTGTGATAGCGATGATTATTATAATAGCGAGCAACACATTAATGCGATATATCTTCCTAAATATTCTAAAAAAACCCCTTTATACATTGGCTTTTTTAATACTGGTGCTTATCAGGAATCTATTGGTGGTTATGGAGGTCTACAACACTGTTTAATACCACAACCAAAACATATTTTAATTTATCAAGATAGTTATGGAAAACCCAAAAGCAAGATATTTAAAGAACAGCAAACAACAAAAGAGTTTTTTAAAATATTAGGTTATTAAAATAAGAAGAATGGAAACAAAAAATTACGCAGGAATACCTGATGAATTTGCGAAAAAAGAAGCTTCAAAAATTATATTAATTCCTGTTCCATATGATGGAACAAGCACATGGCAAAAGGGTGCTGAAAAAGGGCCTGAAGCTTTTCTGGAGGCTTCTGAAAATATGGAGCTTTATGATATTGAAACTGATTCTGAAGTATATACAGAAGGCATTTTTCTATCTTCCCCAATTCTTGAAAATAGTTCGCCAGAAAAAATGGTAAACAAAGTGTATGAAGTAACCAAAGATTATCTATTAAAGAAGAAATTTGTTACACTTATTGGTGGAGAGCATTCTATTTCTATTGGTTCTATAAAAGCTTTTAATGAATCTTTTAATGATTTAACTGTTTTACAATTAGATGCTCATGCAGATTTAAGAAAGGAATATCAGGGAAGTACTTGTAACCATGCTTGTGCTGTTTATGAGGCCAATAAGAATACCAATCTAATACAAGTAGGTATTCGAAGTATGGATAAAAGTGAGAAATTAGTTATGGACAAAGAGAGGGTTTTCTTTGCTCATGAAATGGAACAAGATGATTATTGGATGGATAATGCCATCGATTTGATGACGAATAACGTTTTTATTACCATTGATTTAGATGCTTTTGACCCTTCAATACTTCCTTCAACTGGGACACCTGAACCAGGCGGTTTATTGTGGTATGAAACGTTGATTTTTTTAAAACGTGTGTTTAATGAAAAAAATGTTGTAGGTTTTGACATTGTGGAACTTTGTCCTAATCAAATTGAAAAAGCTTCTGATTTTTTAGCTGCAAAATTATACTACAAAATGCTTAGTTATAAATTTGAAATGGAACCAATAGATGATGAAGAATATTCTGATGTAATGGATAAATCAAACAGCGTAAAAAATAATTTTGATAATGATGATGAATAATAAACCAATTTCAGAATTTATAGAAAAATATTTTTTACACTTTAATGCAGCAAGTTTAGTTGATGCAGCCAAAGGGTATGATCAAGAACTTAAAAATGGTTCCAAAATGTTAGTGTCTCTTGCAGGAGCCATGAGTACAGCGGAGATAGGAAAAATATTTTCAGAAATTATTCGTCAGGATAAAGTGCAAATTATTTCTTGTACAGGAGCTAATTTAGAAGAAGATATTATGAATTTAGTAGCCCATTCTCATTATAAAAGAATTCCTAATTATCGAGATTTAACCCCTGAAGATGAATGGGAATTACTTTCAAAAGGTTTAAATCGAGTAACCGATACTTGTATTCCAGAAGAAGAAGCATTTAGAAGATTACAAAAACATATTTTTAAAATATGGAAAGATGCTGAAGAAAATAATGAAAGGTATTTCCCACATGAATACATGTACAAATTATTATTGTCAGGAGTTTTAGAAGAGTATTATGAAATAGACATAAAAGATAGTTGGATGTATGCTGCTGCTCAAAAAAACCTTCCCATCATTGTTCCTGGATGGGAAGATAGTACAATGGGGAATATATTCGCCTCTTATGTATTGAAGGGAGAATTAAAAGTAAGTACCGTAAAATCAGGGATAGAGTATATGACTTTTTTAGCAGATTGGTACACTGACAATTCAGGAAAAGGTGTTGGTTTTTTTCAAATAGGTGGAGGAATAGCTGGAGATTTTCCTATTTGCGTTGTGCCAATGCTGTATCAGGATATGGAGATGGAAGAAACTCCCTTCTGGAGTTATTTTTGTCAAATATCAGATTCTACTACTAGTTATGGTTCTTATTCAGGAGCTGTTCCAAATGAAAAAATAACTTGGGGAAAACTGGATAAAGAAACTCCAAAGTTTATTATTGAATCTGATGCTACAATTGTTGCTCCATTATTTTTTGCTTATTTATTGGGATGGTAATGAGTTGCGATTTTGATGCTAAATTTAAAAATTATCCCCTGTCCAATTCTTCAAAAAATTACAATTTTGAGCATCGAATAATTTAGCACTTAATTCCTCAGTTTAAAAATTATAAATTAATATAGGTAGATGCCTTAATTTCCTCTAATACAATTTGGCTGTCTATATCACTTATATTTTCTACTGTCGCTATATGGTTTACCAAAAAATCTCGATACTCTTTTACACTTGAAAACCTCACTTTTGCTAAAAAATCATAAGCTCCTG
>JBFIEB010000179.1:0-6126 GCA_041603555.1 Vicingaceae bacterium | reverse complement strand
GAACAAACACGATTATAGCAACAAAAATGGGGCTTTCTTTATCAGAATATGTGATTACAGAAGCTGGTTTTGGAGCAGATTTAGGTGCTGAAAAATTCCTAGACATCAAATGTGTTTCTGCTGGATTAAAACCAAAAGCTTTAGTATTAGTAGCCACAATTAGAGCGTTAAGACATCATGGTGGAGCTAAAAAAGAAGAATACAATACCCCTAGTGTCGAAAAAGTTAAGAATGGTTTTCCTAACTTGGAAAAACATATCGAAAACTGTAAAAAATTCGGTCTAAATCCAGTTGTAGCCATTAACGCTTTTCCTTCAGACACAGAAGAAGAGGTTAAGATAATACAAGATAAATGTAAAAAACTTGGGGTAAATGCCGTTGTTGCAGATGGCTTTTCCCAAGGTAGTGATGGGATGACTGACCTTGCAAACGCTGTTGTAAAAGAAGTAGAATCTGGTAAAAACACCTTCCAACCGCTATATAACTGGAACTTGACCATTAAAGAAAAAATAGAGCGAATTGCCAAAGAAATTTATGGGGCTGATGGAGTTGAGTATTCAAAAATGGCTAATAATGACATTAAGAAAATGGAAGCTTTAGGCTTACAGGGATTACCAGTATGTATGGCGAAAACTCAAAAATCATTTTCGGATAACGAAGCACTACGAGGAAGACCAACTGGTTTTACTGTTAATGTAAGAGAGTTTGAAGTAGCAACTGGAGCTGGTTTTATAATTCCAATTTTAGGAAATATGATGCGGATGCCAGGATTACCTGCTACACCTGCATCTGAAGGAATGGACATTGATAACAATGGTAAAATTTCTGGTTTATCTTAAGAAAACCGCATCGTTAATATTGGCCTAAAAGAATCTCTCACTAAATTTTGTGAAGTACTCTCATGGATTAATTTTTGAAGTACACTTTTCCCATGTGACCCAATAGCGATAACATCTATGTCATTATCAACTGAATAATTTATTATCCCAAGTTCTTCATTTTTATCATCATAAATTACTTTTTTATAGTTTTGATATTCGGTATCTAACTTGAAATATTTGATTAACAACTCCATTTTATCAGTAGCACTAATCGTACTTTCAAACCGATTTGAGGTATTTACTTTAAGTAAGTGAATTTTTGAATTAAATAACTCAGCAAATCCCTTTACAGTGTTAAAAATGGAATAAGTTTCAGGAGAAAAATCCGAAGGAAACAAGATAGATTTGATCTTTAAATCTATCATCTTATGTTTAATCGTGATTACATTAAATCTGGAATTTCTAATTACATTTTCAGTATTACTTCCCAATATCATCTCTCCAACATTAGAAACCCCATTAGATCCTATAATTATTAAATCTATATTAAATTCTTCTCCTACTTTATTAATAGCCTTACTCACGCTTTTCCCTTCAACTAAATTAGTCACATAATCAACTCCTTTTAAATAACTATAATTTTCCATTTCTTTAAAATGATGATTAGCATTGCTAACCTCATCGTTATTATTAATAACATGAGTAATTATAAGTTTACACCCCTTCTCTTTACCTATAAAAGAAGCATACTCTAATGCGTAATTAGAATGTTCTGAGAAATCAGTAGGAACTAAAATTTTATTCACTATTTTGCGTTTTTTAAAGCTTTACAGGCTTATTTTAAATCAGAATTTAGCTGTAAATTTGCAAAAAAATAATCGAATGAGTTCAGAAAAAAAGCTAATTCTTGTAGTAAATGATGACGGGATAGGTGCTCCCGGTATTCAAGCATTAATTTCAGTTGCTAAAGAGTTTGGTGAAATAGTAGTTGTGGCTCCTGATAAACCGCAAAGTGGAATGGGACATGCAATCACTTTAGACTCAACCCTGCATATTGATAAAATAGAATTAGAAGGTGTTACTGCTTATTCTTGTAGTGGCACACCTGTGGATTGTGTGAAAATTGCTGTGAACAAATTATTGGATCGCAAACCAGATTTGATTGTTTCCGGAATTAATCATGGATCAAATTCCTCTATCAATGTAATTTATTCTGGTACCATGTCTGCAGCGGTAGAAGGGGTATTAGAGAAAATACCATCCATTGGATTTTCATTATTAGATCAATCTATTGATGCTGATTTTACGGCTGCAAAGCATTATGCTCAAAAAATAATATCAAAAGTATTGGCTTATAACTTCTCAAAAGAAATATGTTTAAACGTTAATATCCCTAATTTAGATCAAAATCTTATTTCCGGAATTAAAGTGTGCCGACAAGCCAAAGGAAATTGGGAAGAGGAATATGATGAAAGAACTGATCCCATGGGTAGAACTTATTATTGGCTAACAGGTAAATTCGTTATTGAAGATGATGGAAAGGATACTGATGAATGGGCACTAAAAAACAACTATATATCAGTTGTTCCAGTCAAACCAGACATTACCGATTATAACATATCAAACAATATTAAAAACTTAGAAAATGTCTAAATCAGACTTTAAAAAATTTGACCACATCGTAATTGGGTTAGTATTGGGGTTAGCTGTTCCTCTTATTATTATGCATTTTGTATTACAATACTACTCTAATTGGAGTCTATTGTATCTACTTGAAAACCCAATGTTTAGCCCTGTTTTAAATAATTTAAAAGGTTGTCTTTTTGCTAATTTGGGATTGTTTTTTCTATTCTATTGGCTAAGAAAAGACAAGTCTTCTAAAGGAGTTGTTATCGCCACTTTCATCTATGGTGCTTTCTATGTGTACTACAAATTTTTCATGTAATTTATGAAGTACTACCTCATAGCCGGTGAACCATCAGGAGATCTACAAGCCTCTTATCTTGTAAAAGAGCTTAAAGTTGCTGATTCACAGGCTAATATAAGAGCTTTTGGTGGTGACTTAATGAAAGCTCAAGGTACTGAAATTGTTAAGCATTATGATGAGCTTGCCTTTATGGGCGTAAAGCAAGTACTACTTAATGTTAGAACTATTTTTAAAAACATTGCTTTTTGTAAACAGGACATTAAAAACTATCATCCTGATGTGCTCATCCTAATTGATTACCCTGGTTTTAATTTGAGGATGGCAAAATGGGCAAAAAAAAATAACATCAAAGTCTTTTATTACATCTCTCCTAAAATATGGGCGTGGAACCAAAAACGAGTTCATAAAATTAAAAAAGTGGTAGACAAGATGTTTGTTATTCTTCCTTTTGAAAAAGAATTTTATGCCAAATTTAATTATGAGGTGGATTTTGTTGGTCATCCCCTACTCGATTCCATTAACGATAGACCACCTTTTAATAAGAATATATTTATTGAAGAACATCATTTAGGAGAAAAACCACTAATAGCAATATTGCCCGGTAGTCGAAAACAGGAAATATCAGTCCTATTGACCATACTTTCAGAGGTAGTAGATGAATTTCCAGAATTCCAATTTGTGATTGCCGGGGCTCCATCACAGCAGCTCGAGTTCTATAATAAGTACAACATTAAAAATTTACCAATTATAGAAAACAAAACTTACGATTTATTAGAATCTTCTTACGCAGCATTAGTGGCTTCCGGAACTGCTAATTTGGAAACTGCTCTTCTAAAAATACCACAAGTATTATGTTGGAAAGTACATTGGCTATTTTATTATTTGGCAAGAATGGTTATTAAAGTTAAATACATTTCACTCGTTAACCTGATTATGGATAGAGAAGTATTAAATGAACTCATTCAAAAACATTTAACCAAAGAGAACATCACTAGAGAGTTGACTAAAATAACTAAAACTGAAGCCCGAGAAACATTATTAAACGATTATGAAACCTTATACCAAAAATTAGGCGGAGTTGGCGCTTCAAAGAGAGCTGCCGAACTGATGGTAAAGTATCTTCGGAATTAATAATCCATTGTGAATAACTGTTGATATTCCTGTTCTTTTATACTTTCAATAGCCATATTTTTGTTCCGTGCTTAGAGTTTTCGCCATATTTTGGTTTATGATGCCCTTGTTTCACCATGCGTATAGTGAAATCATAAACATTGGCATTTATCACAACAGCAAAATCACTTCTTTTATTTTTCACCCTGAAGAAGGTATTTATAGTGTCTTTACAGAAGATGGAAAACTATTGGATTTAGATAAATCTGATATATTAGAAGTAAAGTTTAGTAATAATCAAATACTAATTAAGTCGATTGATCAAGATTATGGCTCTTTTAAGAAGGTTAGGTTTATTGGTACCTCTTGGAGTAATTCGTTTAAAATAAAGCCGTCTAATAGTAAAAGTATAAAGATTTATGAGGATAATTTGTTTGTTAACCTGCATAACTACTACAACTATTTTCAACTTATCAATAACATAGAAATCGATAATTATGTTGCTGGGGTTGTAGAGTCAGAGGTCGGAAGAAGCCCGCCACCTGAATACTTTAAACTGCAAGCTATTATTTGCAGAACCTATGCTTTAAAAAATATTGAAAGGCATCAAACTGAAGGATTTAGTCTTTGCGATAAAGTACACTGTCAAGCTTATAACAGAAAGCCAAAATCAGAACTGGTGAAGAAAGCCGCTAATGCCACCAATGGAATTGTAATTGTTGATAGCGATATTAATTTAATAGTGGCCACCTTCTTCTCTAATTGTGGGGGAGAAACAGCAAGGTCTGAAGAAGTCTGGAAGCAAGAACTGTATTATTTAAGAGCAGTTAAAGATACTTTTTGCTTACATGAAAACAATGCCGTCTGGACAAAAAAAATACCCAAATCTAAGTGGGAAGAGTATTTAATTAATCATGGGTTTCCTAAAGGAAGTATGAAGCACGAGTGTAGTGTGGAATATTTTCAAAACTGCAGAGAACAGTTTTTCGAAAATCAGAATGTACAAATTCCTTTTACCACTATTCGTAAAGATTGGAGATTAAAATCTTCGCAATTTAATGTTATTCCGCAAGGTAATTTTGTACTGCTAAAAGGTAAGGGTTTTGGACATGGTGTTGGACTTTGCCAAGAAGGTGCTATGTATATGTCAAAAAATGGATATTCCTATATCGATATACTACATTTTTATTATAAAAATGTACACATGATTAACCTTGAATCTTTAGCCTTTTTTAAAGCTGAATTTTAGACCACACAAAGATTATTTATTTTTTTTCATGGCCTTTTTAGCTTGTTTTTCTAAAGCTTTACGTTCTTTTTCAGCTGCCTCTGCTTCTCGAGTTTCTCTATTCGATTTTTCCACTTCAGTCTCCATACGCTCAATAATTTTTGCCTTGTAATTCTCCATTTTAAAAGAAGAATAACCTGGCCCCATACTACTAACACCAACTGGTCCAATCCCTACGCCAACACTCATACCCCCCTTTGGCTCGGGAGTAACAATTTTTAATGTTTTTTGTTTATTTAGGGCTACTGTTCCTATGGTTAAACCCTTGTCGTTATATATCGTTACTACATCTGGCATAGCCTTAAACGCCCAATAACCACTTACGGTTTTACCATCAACTTTAACACTTATACCAGCTCCTTGTTTAACTACATGCATCACCTTGCCTATTTTGGTAATGATAATATCATGCCTAACGAGGTAACGATCATTTTCATTTTCATTGGCTTGAGAATAAGCCATTGTATTCAGTAAGAGGGTACTTAATATAATTGCTAAAGTTTTCATATCTATAAATTTAGTAAATTTAATTGATACAAAATTTCTCATTTAATTAACGGTTGTTAAAATGGTATATTAGCATTACTAATGTCTTTTCTTAGCCATATTCCACTTTTACGATTGCTTATCCCCTTTATTGGGGGCATAATTGGAGTTGTTTATTTAAAACCTGAGACTATTATTCTTTTAACCTCTTTTGGTTGTTTGCTGCTTTTATTTTTATTGCTTCTGGTTTTTAAAAAATTTAATTCCAATTACAATAAAAGATGGGTGTTTGGAATTTTAATCTACTTAAATATTTTTTTAGCTGGAGCTTGCTTAACCAGTTTAAAGTATAAAGACACCAATATCACCTCAAGATTATTAACTGAACAATCTAACCAATTATTAATTGGTGAAATATTAGAACCTCCTCAGATTAAAGAAAAATCAATAAAAACCATTCTTAAGATAAAAGGCATTAAAAATAAAGACCGGTG
>JBFIEB010000178.1:0-6144 GCA_041603555.1 Vicingaceae bacterium | reverse complement strand
AGGGAATTAGGAATTCCGGAAAATATTTCGGAAACTGCCGGTGGTCTAAGTAAAATATATGAGGCCAAAGGTCAGGGAATGAAGGCATTGGAGTTTTATAAACTCCACATCCAAATGAAAGACTCTATCAACAACGAAGAGACCCAAAAAGCCACCATCAGACAACAAACCCAATACGAATTTGAAAAAGCCCAAATCGTAAAGGAAAATGAAGCTAAAGAAGAAGCAAGATTAGAAGCTGAAGCTACAGGACGTAGAAACAATTTGCAGTACAGTTTAATCTTCTTGGGGATACTGCTGTTGTTTGGAATCATCTTAAGCTTAGGGTTCATCAAAGTATCACCAACAATTGCTGAAGGAATCATCTTCTTTGCATTCCTAATACTGTTCGAGTTTGTGTTGGTTTTTACGGAGCCATTTATGGAACAATATACAAATGGAGAGCCCATGTATAATCTATTAGCTAATTCTGTGTTGGCTCTGTTAATATTTCCGCTGCATGCAATCCTAGAGAAGCTCCTTAAGAAAAGAATAGTGAAGTAGAGGAGTAATTACTATATTAGCTATATCAAACACTTCTTTTACATATTACTGATTCCTATCTCTCTAAAGGGTATTGCACAAGAATCTGAGAAAGACCAATACTTAATTGATTCACTAAAAACCGAAGTTGCTATTTCAACTAATGACTCGGTTAAACTCAGATTAACTTTTGCTATTGCAGAACTTCAATGGGAAATGAGTCCTAAATATTGGGACAGTTTGAGCTTGGAGGCAATTAAAATGCACGCTCCCGATTTAGAATCAAAAGCCTACAACAATATAGGAATCATCCTAAAAGAAAGAGGAGAGATATTAGACGCTTTAGATTTTTATCATAAGTCGTTAATAATAGAGGAAGGCTTAGGAAATAAAGAGGGAATATCAACAGCTCTTAATAATATTGGCGTTTTGCATGATAATATGGGTGATGTGAAAAAAGCCATATCTTTTTACCGTAGAAGTTTGGCTATTTCAAAGGAATTGAATTCACAGAGTTTAGGAGACAGATATTGGAATATGGCGGCTATGTTTCCAAAAAATATTGACTCCAATACATTTTATTTAAGATTAGCAGGTGATGCGTATTTTGAAATGGGAGGTGATTACGGAATGGGTTCATATCATTATGTTTTAGGAACAATTCAGTTTAGAGATAGTCTGTATGATATTTCTCTTGGACACTTTAAAAAAGCGGCTGAAATGTATCATAAGATGGGTCACATGAATTATGTAATTAGATCCCAGAATTATGTTGCATGGAATTATTTTCACTTAAAAATGTACAAAGAGGCAGAATTTTATGCAGATTCCTCATTATCCCTCTCGTATGGGATTGAAAATGTTTTGGGTATTATGAATGCTTCAGAAGTACTATTTGAAATTCAAAATATCAAGGGCAATTACAAGGAAGCTTTAAACATGTTTCAATTGAATCAAGCCATGAAAGATAGTGTAAACAATAATAAGTTATTGTCATCAACTATTAGAAAAAACATGGCTTATGAATACGCAAAGGAGAAAGCAATAAGGGAGACAGAACTTAGGAAAGAAAGAGAATTGATTAATGAAAAAGACAAACGTCAAACTCAACTGATATTCGCTGCTATTATTGGATTTCTATTCATGTTAATATTTGCTTTTTTTATCCAGAATAGGCTAAAATTAACTAGAAAACAAAGAGATATAATTGATTATCAAAAACAAGAATTAACTGATTCTATTCAATACGCAAAACGAATCCAATCAGCTATTTTGCCACCAAGTAAATTATTGAAGAAACACTTGAAAGAATTCTTCGTTCTGTACAAACCAAAAGATATAGTTGCTGGAGATTTTTATTGGATGGAACATAAAGAGAATATAGTTCTATTTGCAGCTGCAGACTGTACGGGGCATGGAGTCCCTGGAGCTATGGTGTCAGTTGTGTGTAATAATGCATTGAAAAGAAGTGTTAGAGAACATGGTTTAACCGATCCAGGAGAAATTCTTACTAAGACAAGAGAAATTGTTATTCAAGAGTTTGAGAAATCTGAAGAAGAAGTAAAAGACGGAATGGATATAGCCTTGTGTAGCCTTGAAGGAAATAAACTACAATATGCAGGAGCGCATAATCCTTTATGGATTATTAGAAAAGGTGGGATTATTGAAACTAAGGCGAATAAACAGCCTATAGGCCAATTTGATAACCCAGAACCATATACAACGCACAGTTTTAATTTAGAGCATGGAGATTCAATATTTGTATTCTCTGATGGATATGTGGATCAGTTTGGTGGTGAGAAAGGAAAGAAGTTTAAAGCAAAAGCTTTTCGAGATTTACTACTAAGCATTCAGGATAAATCTATGGAAGAACAGAAAACCATCATTGATGAAGCTTTTGAAACTTGGAGAGGAAACCTTGAACAGATTGATGATGTCTGTGTAATTGGTGTCAGGGTTTAAATAATTCTAGAATGTGCTATTATTTACACATAATCTAATTATCAACAATATTAATAAGTCGGTATTAAGTCTTTAAAATGTCATCTATAAAGACGTATCAGTAACATCTAAATTTGTTTTAAAAGTCAGTAATATCTAATTTTTGGGTTGTTCAGCCAACCAAGCATATATAGTTTTGAATCTACACTAACTTAGAGAACAAACTGTAATGAATAAGAAAACAATAATTAAAATATTACAAACTCTTGGAATAATAGGCTTATTAATTGGGTTTATTATCCTTTTCCCTTTGTCAATTGGTTCGGATTCAATACTAAAAATAAGCTTTTTTTTCTGCTACATGTTAAGTTTCTTAGTATTACTAGCTTTATTATGGTGGTTTAATACAATTGATTAATAACGATTATGAACCGACCAATTTATCACAGCGTGTTATTCATATAATAGCTAATTATAAGACTTTCCTTACCTTAGCGTAGAAATCATTGAGTCACTAATCCTATTTGGAAATTGAAAAAGCAATTCTTACGTATTATAAATGTTGGTGTAAATAGTCAAAACAATGAAGATACTAATGAATTCATAAAGCTGATCAATGGTATTAGCCTGTTAGGTTTTCCAATTTGTTTTTATTACACAGTGTTATTTATCATTTTGGGCTATCCATATTTGGTTATGTTATTTACCATAGGTATTCCATTATTTATTCTACCCATTATAATTAACAAGTTTAATAATGTTAAACGTGCGCGCTTTATTCTTTGCACTTTTGTTCCAATATACTTTTTAATTATTACTATTGCTTTAGGCAGGGAAAGCGGGTTCTATTTGTCATTTTTGGTAATTACTGCACCTCCAATACTTTTTTTTGATTCACTTAAAAAGGCAATGCCATATATTTGGTTTGGTATTCTGTGCTTTATTTTGTCATTTTTAGGTATTGCCTACTTTAATCCAGAAGGAAATCTCCCCTTTTCAATGATGATTTATATTACCAACCTATTCATGGTTCTATCAACTCAATTATTATTAGTAGTGTTTTTTAAGACTGAGATTACTTCTAATAGATTAATTCTTAGGGTGAAAAACAAAGAAATCTTAGATTCTATAGCATATGCTAAAAGAATACAAGAAGCCATTTTGCCTCAATTAAAACTATTTCATCAAAACCTAAATGAAATTTTTGTGTTATATAAACCTAAAGACGTTGTAGCAGGAGATTTTTATTGGATGGAGCTTAAAAATAACAAAGTGCTGTTTGCTGCTGCTGATTGTACAGGTCATGGAGTTCCCGGTGCAATGGTTTCAGTTGTCTGTAATAATGCATTAAACAGAGCCGTTAGAGAACATGGATTGACAATTCCAGGAGAAATCCTCACAAAGACAAGAGAAATAGTCATCCAAGAGTTTGAGAAATCTGAGGAAGATGTGAAAGACGGAATGGATATAGCATTGTGTGCATTAGAAGGAAACAAACTGCAATATGCCGGAGCACATAATCCTTTATGGATTATAAGGAATGGTGAGATTATTGAAACTAAAGCTAACAAACAGCCAATCGGTCAATTTGATAATCCAGAACCTTATACAACGCACAGTTTTAATTTAGAACAAGGAGATAGTTTATATATATTTTCAGATGGATATATAGATCAGTTTGGTGGAGAAAAAGGAAAGAAGTTTAAAGCCAAAGCATTTAGAAAATTACTACTAAGCATTCAGGATAAATCTATGGAAGAACAGAAAACTGTCATTGATGAATCTTTTGAAACTTGGAGAGGAAACCTTGAACAGATTGATGATGTATGTGTGATTGGTGTCAGATTTTAAGACAACCTAACCAATTTACTATCGTGGGTTATTATGCATAGTGACTAATTATAAGACTTTCTTATATTAGCTCTATCAAACACATCTTCTACATATTACTATTTCTAATCTCTTTTAATGGAGTTACTCAAGAGCCTGCCAGCCGGACAGGCGGGTTTGCTGATAAAGAGTATTACTTGGTGGATAGTTTGGTGCTAACCAGCCTTGATGAAAATGACCATTCCCTTTTAGATAGTAACTTAACAATGTACCATTCGGCAAATCATGATTCATTAAAAATTAAAGCACTTTCTATTATTAGTGGTAATATGAGGAGTGAGTTTTGGAAAAAGTACTTAGATAAAGAAAAAGAGTTAATCACTATATTATTGAGTCAGAAAAACCTAAATAACTCTTTTGTAAGTTTTTTGTATGGGTCTTTAGCAGATATTTTGAATGATTATGGCTACCATTATTTCCAAGAAGGAGCCATAAATAAAGCCCTCACTAACTTCATTAAAAGCATTAAAATAAGAGAACGTATGAATGATATGGAGGGTGTTGCTACCAATCTTAACAACATAGGATTTATCTACAAACACCAAGGAAATATTGTAAAAGCACTTGATTATTACCATCGTTGTCTAAAAATTCAAGAGTCCTTAAAAGATCAAAAATATACAGCTAATTCATTAAACAACATTGCGGTGATTTATGAAATTCAAAATGATTTTGAAAAGGCCCTAGAATATCATTTTTTAAGTTTAAATATGAAAAAGAAGCAAAAAGATGATTTCGGTATAGCCACTTCAGTTAATAATATTGGGAATATATATCATCATAAAGGAGATTTGGAAGTTGCACTCAAATATTACAAAGAGGGCTTAACCATCTACGACAGCATTAATAATGTGAAAGGAATGGCTTCTACTCTCCATAATATTGGTAGCTTATATGAAACAAGGGGAGAATCGGATACTGCGTTAATTTATTATGAAAAGTGTTTAGAAATGGAAAAGAATTCCCAAGTGGTTATTGGTACCGCACAAACTTTGGTTAGTATAGGAGAAATTTATCTAAAGAAAAATAATATTAATGAAGCAAAAAGATATGGTGATCTCGGTATGCAAATGGGCAAAGAGATGTCATTCCCCAGTGATATTCGTGATGCAGCTAACCTACTAAGTCAAGTCTATGAAAAACTAGGTAAAGGTATGAAGGCGTTAGAGATGTACAAACTACATGTCCAAATGAAAGACTCCATCAATAATGAGGAAACACAGAAAGCATCAATCAGACAACAAACCCAATATGAGTTTGAGAAAGCTCAAATAGTCAAAGAAAATGAAGCTAAGGAACAAGCAAGATTAGAATCGGAGGCTACAGGACGTAGAAACAACTTACAGTACAGTTTAATTTTCTTAGGCATATTGTTATTGTTTGTAGGGATACTATTGATGGGCTTCATTAAAGTATCTCCAAACATAGCTGAAGGAATAATATTCTTTGCATTTTTAATACTGTTTGAATTTATACTGGTGTTCACGGATCCTTATCTGGAAAAGATTACTCATGAAGAACCCATGTATAATTTAGCAGCTAATGCTTTAATAGCTCTTTTGATATTTCCTCTGCATGCTATCTTGGAGAAGCTCTTGAAGAATAGAATAGTTAAAAGTTAGCACCGCGGGTTATTTAGCATAATGGCTAATTATGCTATATTAGTTCCATCAAACACATCTTCTACATATTACTGTTTCTAATTTCATTTAATGGAGTAGCTCAAGAGCCTGCCAGCCGGACAGGCGGGTTTGCTGATAAAGAATATTACCTTGTTGATAGTTTGGTGTT
>JBFIEB010000177.1:0-6158 GCA_041603555.1 Vicingaceae bacterium | reverse complement strand
TTCTTTTTTACCTTTTTTCTTCTTTTGAGCATTAGCATCTACATTAAAAAATAGTACTGCCAAAGCAATTACTAGGATATTAAGTGTCTGTTTTTTCATAATTGTTGTTTTATTCGTTTACTTTAAATAACTCTACTTCAAATACCAATGGCATAAAAGGCTTAATTGGTCCTTGCCCACCTTGTGGTGCGTTAGCTCCGTAAGCTAATTCTTGAGGAATAAAGAATTTGTATTTAGCGCCTTCTTTCATTAAAGCAACACCTTCAGTCCATCCGGGAATAACCTGTCCTAAATTGAAAGAAATTGTTTCACCTCTATCTACAGAGCTATCAAATACTGTTCCATCAGGCGTGGTACCATGGTAATGCACCGTTACATCAGATGATGGAGTTGCTTGTTTTCCTGTACCTTTTTTAAGTACAATGTACTGCAACCCGCTTGCTGTTACCTGAACACCTTCATTAGCTTTATTATCTTCTAAAAATTTAATTCCATCAGCTTTAACATTACCATACATTGCTTCTTGCTCTTGCTGTTGTTTCGCCATTTGTTCCATCTGTTTTTTCTGAGAATACAGCTGAATAATTGATTGACATTCTTCATTAGTAATTAATAATTCACTTGAATCAAGCGCATCATTAAGGCCAGCTACGTATGCATCCATATTCCCTTCAGCAAATTGTTGTTGAATGTTATTCGCTGTACTTATTCCAATAGCATAACTAACAGAATCAAGATTATTCGTTAAAGTAATTTGTGGTGAATCTCCTTCGCCAGTTCCACAAGAAAATAAAGTGATTGCAGCAATAACAGATAATGTAATTTTTTTCATTTTTATTTATTTTACGTTTACTATTTCTATTTCATAAATAACAGTGGTAAAAGGAGGTACAACACGCGTGGTAGAGCCTCCCTCTCCAAATGCAAGTTGCGAAGTTATGATAATTTTTGATTTTTCCCCATTCTTCATTCCATTTATTGCCAAATCTAATCCCTTAATTACCTGCCCAGGAGTTCCATAGGTAAACGTAAAGGCTGTTGCTCCGGATATGTTATCAAATTCTAATCGATTAATAAAGTATCCCTTATAAGCAATGGTGATAACATCACCTTTTTCTATTTTCTTACCATGCCCTTTTTTTAATTGTTCAACGTAAAGCCCTTCATACGTTGGTTTAGCTCTACACTCTTTTATATATTTCTTTAGAATTAGCTGCTCCATCATTTCTTTGTCATAGCCTTGACTAGCAGAAAGGTGTTCCCCTTTGGTATAATACTGGTAGATTTTTATGTTAACCTCTACATATTCTGAAGTTATTTTATTAAAATTAACCGGTTTAAATGCTTCTTGAATTTTAGCAGCTGAAACCATAAAACTAGCGCTATCGCCTTCATTCATTTCTTTTATCAAAAAAGAAAACTCATTATTTTCCAAATTAATAATGTCTTCTTTATAGCGTTTGTATAATAAATTCTCGCCATCTATTACTTCGATACTCGCAACAGCATGAAAAAGAGGATGATAACTTTTTTCCTCATCTTCAAAATAAAGGAGTTTCATATAAACTCCATCTCCTCTTTTATCATAATCAGGATATTTGTTATCGCAAGAAAAAATCAAAAGGATTAGAAGTGATATGGCAACAATTTTTTTCAATGAAGTTTATTTAATCGCAACTAGCTCTATATCATAAACCACCGTAGAACGAAATGGTATTTTTTTTAAATCGCCAGCTAATCCATGCGCTAAATGTGAAGGAATAATAATAATGGCTTTGTCTCCAACACCCATGTTGGTAATCCCCTCATGTAATCCACTCTCCACATAATCTTTACCAACAATAAACTCCTCTACCTCATCTTTTGTAGCATAACACTCCGTACCATTTAACAAAGTGACCGAATAATTAACCACAGCACTTTGTTCTTTATTAATCGTTTCACCTTCTACATCATTGTAAATTTGGTATCGCAACCCTGTTGACGTTTTGATAACATCCAACTTTTTTTTGGAGACGTATTCATCAATTTGTTTCGATTCAAGTGCTGCTGCTTTTATATTCGCCTCTATCAAATCTTCTTGAATTTGATGCATATCTATTTGTTGAAATTCATCAACATCTCCTGAACAAGAAATTACCAGCGTAATAAGTATAATATATATGAAAAGTCTCATCCTAATTGCTAACTCAATCAGCTTATTTATATTGTTTTATAACAGCTTCCACTAAATTTAAGGCTTCCTCTAATGAGGTTTCCAACATTCCACCAGCTGCATAAATGTGCCCTCCACCATTAAAATGTTCATTGGCAATTTTGTTTACATAAAAATCATCTTTAGATCTAAACGACATACTGATATTATCTTCTTTTTCAGTTATTAAAATAGAAAATTTAATACCATCTATTGATAAGGGATAATTCACCAATCCTTCGGTATCTCCTTTTTTAAATGAAAATCTTTTCAATTCCTCTTGAGATAATGAGATGTATGCTGCTCCATATTCAGGAAAAACTTTCATTTTTTCAGTTAAAGCATACCCGAGCAACCTGAGTCTTTGCTCTGAATAAGTATCGTAAACTTCTTGATGAATTTTAGAACCATCCACTCCTAATTTAATTAAATTTCCAATTATTTGATGCGTTTTAGAACTTGTTGAAGGATATCGAAAAGAACCTGTATCTGTCATAATGCCACAATAGATGCATTCGCCTATTTCCTTATCCATCTTATCCAATTCGCCTAAATTCTCTATAAACTCATATATGAGCTGAGAAGTAGAACAACATTCAGTATCTACAATATAATGGTCAGCAAATTTTTGTGGGTCTTGATGATGGTCTATTACAACTTTAATCGCCATTGTTTCACTAACAGGAACAGATAAATCCCCTATTCTTCCCAAAGCATTATAATCTAAAGCAAATAACAAATCAGCTTTACTAATCAAATTTTCTGCTTTTGATGCACTAGTATCAAAATGAATGATTGATGAACTTTCTTTCATCCAATTTAGAAAATCAGGAAATGCATCTGGCACAACAACAGCTACTTCTTTACCTTTCTTTTTTAAGAAATGATATAATGCCAAAGAAGAACCTATTGCATCACCATCAGGAGATTTATGAGTGGTAATCACAATCGATTTTGAGTTATTTATTATTTGTTTTAAATCCAACATCCCTCTTAAAAAATAAAAAACCCTGATGAACCATCATCAGGGTTATAAAAATATTTAATTCATTTTAAAATCCAGTACCGTAAAATCCAGAAATTGGAGTTGTCATATGTTCAACTAACACTCCAACACAACCCATATCACTCGACCTCATCATTTTACCTTTTTTGCCACTACCTGAAGATTCTCCACCACCTCCAGGCACACTAATCTCCAATGTAAGTCTTCTAGTCGTTTCGACAGTAAATTCGATTTCATTAGAGAATCCATCTTGGCTATTATCATAAAGAAGAGATTTTTGCCTTTCTGTTACAACTCTAGTTTCTTTATTAACAGTTTCGACTTGTTCACCGGTCATTACTTGAAGTTCACCATTACATTCATAACACGTTTCACCATCTATGCTCCCCGTTCCATTACACTCCCCACATGCCTTCATTTCATCTTCCATGGTCTTAGTCTCAATTATTTTTTCCACCTTAACCTTTTTGGTTTCATAAATTTTAAACTTGATTTGAGGTCCCAAATTTTCATCTATACATAATGAAACTCTATAATCCTGGCCTTTGTAAACGATAACACTTAACTCAGAAGTTTGACCTTTACTAAATAAAGCACTCTTAGATTGTCCATTTAATTTGAAATAACTATTTTCTGACTTTAGACAATATTTCGTATGGAAATAATTACAATATTGACCGAATGACATTGCCGGAATTATAACAATTACCGCTAGTAGTACTATTTTATTAATATGTTGTTTCATCTTCATTTTTCTTTATTATTAGAAAATTTCTATGCCTCTATTTTAACTATATTATTTCTTATTTCGCTAATCTTATCTCTTATAGCATTAAATTGCTCTTTAGTGATTGTAATTGAAGAGCCGCCTCCCAATATCATTTTACCATCCTCTTTTTTCTTAAAAGATATTCCTGATTCACTTCCTCCTTCCTCTGGTAATGCAGCAAAGACGGCTTCTAATTCATTAAACCAACCTAACACTTCGCTTACATCTTCATTGGATTTATATTTATCTAAATAATCTAATAAATTATCCAACGTTAGTTTCTGATCTGCTAACCTATCAACAGCTGCTTTATCTTTATCAAAGTTTGTTGAATTGGCAACTACATAAACCGTTTCTAACCAGCCTGCTGCAGCAATTATGCCAAGTTTATCACCTTGTTCATTTTGATCTAGATAATCAATAACCGCAAAATAAGAAGTGTTTGTAATAGCAACCAAAGAATCAGCATTGTCTAAATTCTCTTGAACTCTTTCTAGTAAGGACTCATCAAACGCTGATGAGATTCCAACAGTTTCGGACAATTTTTGAATGGTTCCAAAATACTTTGTAGTTTCATTAAACTCCTCAAAAGCAGCAGTATATGCTAAGTCAGCAGAATAAATTCCAAAATTTAGTGCCTGCATCTTCGGATCAGTATAACTATTAACATTTTGAATAGGATTTAATAACTCTCCATTAAATTCTAAACCACTCTCTTTAATAAAACCAAACATTTCATCTGGAGAAGGAATTTGGTAGTATGTTTCATTTCCCTCAGGAATTACATCTTCAACTACATCCTCAATAGGCTCGTCTATTGGGTCATCTCCACAAGAAGTTAAAAATACTAGTGGTAATGCCACCAATATCAATCCAACTATTTTTATTTGTTTTTTCATAATCAAGTCCGTTTACTTTCGACAAAAGTATAAATATTTTAGCTTAGTTTAAATTTAATTTCTATTAAAAACAGCAAGATAATAAAACAATTTGAAATATAGAAAATATAATTCTTAACTAATAGTTGCCCTTTTTGGTAATGATATTAGAAATAATCCGAAAAATGTAAGTGCTCCATTTAGAATTAATATTTCAAAACCAAATTCGTAACCATTAAATAGTGCTGTAGAATTTTTATTTAAAACATAACATATTACAGGAGATATTAAACATATTATTGGAACGAGCTTATCTCTCACTTTTCGTTTCAGTATTAACCCAAAAGAGTATAACCCAAGTAATGGTCCATAAGTATAACCTGCTGCTCTAAATATATCACTTATAACGCTTCCTTTATTAATACCACTAAAAATAAGAATGACTACAAACAATAATAATGATATTGATATATGAACCCTTTTTCTTATTTTAATTTTTAATGATTCTTCCTTTTTTTGAATAGTTAAAAAGTCAATACAAACTGATGTTGTTAAGGCTGTTAAAGCTGAATCTGCGCTAGAATATGCAGCCGCTACTAATCCCAAAACAAAAAATATTCCTGCAACAACATGCAAATGCTGTGTAGCAACAAGCGAAAATAGGTTATCTGTTTTTTCAGGTATTGTTATCCCATTTTTATTAGCATAAATAAATAATAACGCTCCTAGAACTAGAAAAACGAAATTGACAACAATTAATACTAAACTAAACGAAAACATGTTTTTCTGACCATCTTTAATGTTTTTACAACTTAAGTTTTTTTGCATCATATCCTGATCCAAGCCTGTCATTACAATTGCTAAAAATGCTCCACTAAAAAATTGTTTTACAAAATGTTTTTTATCGTTCCATTCTTCAAAAAAGAATATTTTAGAATAGTTACTGTTTTTTACTTCACTAATTAATCCAGAAAAACTCAACCCCATTTTTGAGCTAATAAAATAAATTGAAACTCCCACAGCTGTTAGCATAAAAAATGTTTGCAATGAGTCTGTCCATACAATAGTTTTAATACCTCCTTTAAATGTGTATAACCATATTAGAAGAATAGTTATAGCTACTGTCATCCAAAAAGGAACATGAATATCATCATATAAATAGATATGATCAAAAACTAAAGACTGTAAGACCTGAGCAACCAAAAACAGCCTAAAAGCAGCTCCAATAGTTCTTGATAATAAGAAAAAACTCGCTCCTGTTTTGTAAGAGTAAAAACCAAATCTATCATCTAAATAAGTGTATATGGAAGT
>JBFIEB010000176.1:0-6217 GCA_041603555.1 Vicingaceae bacterium | reverse complement strand
ATATCCCCTTTATAAAAAGAACTAAAATCAAAAAAAACTGGATTAGCTCCATCAAAAGTAAGGTTCCATGGATGTGCATCTAATGTTAGTATACCATTCTTCGTATAAAGTTCTTTGCACAAGCTAATAAACATCCATGCAGCTTCCCAAAACATGATATTGGTATATTCACTGGGGTGAAGAATGAAATTAATTTTTTTATGTTCTAAAACCAGAGTTTCATCATTACTGTTTTCTGAGTTAATTTTTGTTTCAATTAAGCCAGCGGCAAATAAATTATTTATGTTTTGAGAATTAAGTAAATTTTTATAAAGTTTTATATAAGCGGCATTGCTTATAATTCTTAAAACCTTATTATCTTCGATAATGACTCTTCCTACCTGATCAAAAAGAAAGGGCTCGTTATTAATATTAATTTTTTCTCTTAACATCATTCTAAATTTTGTTTAAAACCCAATTATGTTTATACAGAACTTTTGCTAGAGTATTTGTATCAAGAGTTTTGCTTCCTCCGAAATAATTGTCATTGACAACATCAAAAAGTACCTTTCCGGCTATATAATCTTCCATTACATCATTATTAAATAAAGCAAAGTTGACTGAATATTTACCTGGCATAATTGTTAAATGGTCCTCCATAATACAAGATATTTCGCCTTCGTTAAGGCTTTTATCAAATACTAAATTAGCATTTGCATCGCTATCAAATCTTAAAATACCTTCATCCCTTTCATTGTAAATACCAATAAGTATTCTTAGCTTATTGGTGTTTACTTTATTATTTACAGTAAAACTAAGATGAAAACCCATTTTTTCTCCTAATTTAAAAACATTGGTTTTGTCATTAGGGTTACCTAACAGAATTTTAGTAAAAGTAATATTCCCATTTCCTGACCTCTCTTTAAATTGAGAAAAATCAGATAGAGTTTCTTTGTTGTTTGTTAGATATTTTGCAATGGTATCTTCTGTTGAACCCATAAATGAAATTACTCCATTTTCTAACAATATTCCTCTTGAACACAAACTCATTACAGCAGCCATATTATGGCTAACAAACAATACTGTTCTTCCATCATCACCTTTAGAAATTTCTTTCATTTTTCCAATGGCTTTTTTCTGAAACTCGGCATCTCCAACTGCTAGTACTTCATCAACAATTAATATATCAGGTTCTAAAAAAGCTGCTACAGCAAAGGCTAAGCGAACTGTCATTCCGCTGCTATATCTTTTTACTGGAGTATCGATATAACGTTCACAACCAGAAAACTCAATAATTTCATCTAATTTGCTTTTAATTTCCGCTTTTGTCATTCCTAAAATAGCTCCATTTAAAAAGATATTTTCTTTACCCGTTAGCTCAGGATGAAAACCTGTTCCAACTTCTAATAACGAAGCTATTCGTCCATTTGATTTTATACTACCAGTTGTTGGACTCGTTACTCTGGATAAAATTTTAAGTAAAGTAGATTTTCCCGCACCATTTTTTCCAATTATTCCTAGTACATCTCCACGATGTACTTCAAAATTAATATCCTTTAATGACCATACAAAATCAGATTCTCCTTTTATACTTCTTTTGTTGGCCTCCCCAATTTTTAAAAATGGGTCTTCTTTTCCTCTGATTAAATGCCACCATCTATTAAGGTCATCAGACAGTGTACCTGTCCCAACAACACCTAAGCGATATTGTTTTGAAATATTTTCTATTTTTAAGATAATATCTTTTGACATGGTGCTATTAAATGGTATCAATAAAACGTTTTTCCGTTTTATTAAAAATCAATAAGCCTAAAACAAAAACAACAATCGTAACTACTATGGTATAAATCATCCAATTAAGGGAAAATGATCCGGTATTTAATAAAAGATACCTGGATGCTTCAATTATCTGTGCCATAGGATTGTATTCTACCATCCATGATAACATCGGTAATTTTTCTTGTATTAAACTTAAAGGATAGGCAACTAAAGATAAGTACATCAAGAGCTGAACACCAAATTGAAGTAGAAAAACTAAATCGCGATATTTTGTTACCATAGAAGATATTATCATTCCCAACCCTAAACTCAATATCCCCATTAATAGTACAAGAAAGGGGAATAAAAAGAAGAACCCGTTTGGAGAAACATCAACCCCTCTATAAATATAGTATGCATAAAAAACGATAAAAACTATGAACTGTATGCTAAACTTTATAAGATTAGATATCACCACAGACAAAGGTATTACCACTCTAGGAAAATATACTTTTCCAAAAATATGTTGATTATTTTTAAAAGTATCGGACGTAGCTAATAAACAATCTTTAAAGTAGTTCCAAGTAGTTATTCCTGCTAAATTAAATAGAAAAGGAGGTATCCCTTTAGTATCAATGTTTGCAACATTATTAAATATAATTGTGAAAATAATAGCTGTAAATAACGGCTGAATCAGGTACCACAAAGGTCCTAAAATCGTTTGCTTATATATTGTTACAATATCTCTTTTTACAAAAAGAACAAGCAAATCTTTATACGCCCAGATTTCTTTAAGATTAAAATCGAGCAAGTTACTTTTGTTTGATATTTCAAATTTCCATTCGTTTATATCGTGTTCTTTACTCATTTTTTATTCTTTGCTTCCTCTAAATATATCCAAAACTGTATTTACAATGATAACCAAATCAAATAGAAATGTCCAGTTTTTGATATAAAATAAATCCATTTTAACACGGTTTTTTCTTTTTTCAAAATCATCTGTTTCTCCTCTATATCCTTTTGTTTGAGCTAATCCTGTAATCCCTGGTTTAATTTTATGTCTTACCATAAAAATTTCTAATTCTTCGGTAAAATCCTGAGTATGTTTAAGCATATGAGGTCGAGGCCCAACAACTGACATATTCCCAACTAAAACATTGAAAAATTGTGGTAATTCATCCATGCTTGTGTTTCTTAAAAATTGACCTATTCGTGTTATTCTATCGTCATATTTTGTTGCTTGAAGGGTGTCTGATTCTTCGTTCACTTTCATTGTTCTTAGTTTAAAACAGGTGAAAGATCTATTGTCTCTTCCGGTTCTTTTTTGTTTAAATAAAAATGGACCTTTAGAATCAAGCTTAATAAAAATGAATAGGATTGGGAACAACCAACTTATAATAAAACAAATAATAAAAAATGAAAAAATAAAATCAAATACTCTTTTTATTAGCTGATTGTGCCACAAATCTAAAGGAGTAGAAACGATTTTAAGAATAGGGATTAAATCAAAATGTTCCAATTCAATTGTTCTAAACATAATACTTTTGAAATCAGCAATTAATCTCATTTTAATGAAGTTTTCTTCTGTAAAATTCATTAATTCAACCAAAGAATTATGATGGATAGATGACATCGTATAAAATATTTCATGCACTTGATTGTTTAAACAGTACTCTTTTATTTCATGATGCAATTGGTCTATTTGATAATTCTTTGGTTCAAATATTTTTTTTATTCTGTAGCCTTCTTCGGGATGATTATCAATATGAGGTTGGATTTGAATAGGATTATCAGCATCAGCTACAAGAATAATATTCCTATAATTAAATCCCTTTTTTCTAAACCATCTTAAAAAGAGAATAAATGCAATTTTCCAAATAAAAATTGCCACAAATAAAATACTATACATTGTTAACAATAACTCTCTAGAATACTGTTGCGATTGTTCAAAGACGTAATAAGCAAAAACTAATAAAATATGAAATATAAATACTGTATATGTTGCTCTTAATACTTGATGTAATTTCGATGTCCTAGCAATTTTATAGGGTTTAGTGATAGATGATATAAGCCACCAAACGATATTAATGTAAAACAACATGGACAAAAAGGAAAGCTGAAACTCATCAAATTTTAAAAAATAGGCTAAAATATACGATCCATTAAGAAGAATTAAATCACCTAAAATATTAATGAACTTAATGTATTTAGAATTTCTAGTCAATTTATAAATATATACAATTAAGACAAAGATATAACTTAAGATTGCTAAACAAAAAGATTTAACCATTCGATAAAGCCAGTATATATGTTAAATCGATCCAAAATAAAAGCTTAATTGTATAGCTAAAAACTTTTGTATTTTTGAACCCTCGGTTTATGAATTGAATACCGAAATAATTAATTATAAAAATGGCAACTCTAAACTCTGATAAAGCATGGATTTCTTACGGAAAACAAAATGCCTATTATGGAGTTCTTGCTCATGATGAATTTTTAGATAAGAATTTATCCGAAGAAGACCTTAAGAATTTTTTCGCAACAGGCTTCAGTGATGTGGAGAATCTATTTAAACTATTTCATGAAAATTTTGGTGAAAATTTTAATCCTAAAAGCATATTAGATTTTGGTTGTGGAACCGGGAGACTGGTTATTCCATTTTCCAAAAAAGCAGAAAAAGTAGTCGGAGTAGACATTTCTGAACAAATGCTTTTGGAGGCAATAAAAAATTCAGAAAAATTTGGTTTAAAAAATACCTCATTTTATCTTTCGGATAATAACCTCTCAAAAATTTCAGATCAAAAATTTGATTTAATTCATTCTTACATTGTGCTTCAACACATGAATGTAAATCGTGGTGAAAAAGTAATAAAAAAAATGATTGATCTTTTAAATCCAAATGGTGTTGGGGCATTGCAGATGACTTATTATAGCAATAAGAAAAAAATTGAGAAAGTGCTTAATTTTTTTCGTTACAGAATTCCATTGTTCAATAACATCTTAAATATATTTAGAGGTAAATCAGTCAACTTACCCCTTATGCAGATGAATTCTTATAACATGAATAGGGTGTTTTGTATATTACAAAAATCCGGAATTACAAAAACTCAAGTTATTTTTACTGATCATGGTGGGTATTTTGGATTGACATTGTTGTTCCAAAAATAAAAAATCAAGAAAACGCAACCGATACCCTCACTTGATATTAGCTATCTCTTCTGTCAACCATTTTGCTAATTTTGTAGACCCTGTATAGTTCAAATGCTCTCCATCAACCCAATGCTCTGAATTGATTAATATAGTGTTTGGAGGAATCCAAACTTCTCCAAATTCAGTGTAAAAATCATATTCTAACGGCAATTTTAAAGTAGAGCCGTAAGATGGTAAATAAAGAAATATGAGTTTAATATTTTTATTTTTTGCTAAGTCAACAATTTTTTGGATATATTTTTTTGGGTATTTTAATTTAATATTACTCATTGGATCCCACATTTTCTTACTGTATCTGTTTACTTGACTTTCCTTATGTTTCCTAAGAAACGTTTTGTCAGCAGTAAATTTGAATGGAACGTAACTATGTCGATTCTTATAAGTTAAAGGAACTCTGAGCGTTAATCTTTTGACAAAACGTTTTCGGGTATAATCAAATCTGGAAAAAAAAGCAGAATACGTCCCTTTTAATAACGAAGGATTATATATTAATTCCGGTTGAAACACATCATTTAAATCTGCGATATAAGGAAAATCTTGATGACTTGATTTACTCTCTTCTTCGGTCACCTCCATTATTATTAACTCAGGATTTTTTGTTGTTAAAAGATCTTTTACTAATGGAAATTGTATATCCCTCCCTATTGTACAATAAGCAAGGTTTGCAACTTTTTTATTGATATTATGTTGATTCGTTAATGAGTTTTCAATTAGAGAATCATTAATTCCACAGCCCGTATGGGATGTTCCCATAAAAGCGATATCTATGGGAGTATCATTTTGGAACAATCGATAATAAATCCAAGAGGTATTACAATCTACATTATTTCTATACCCATATCCAAATTCTTTGCTATAAGGAGCCATACAGATAAACACAATTCCAATTACAAATGGAATACTGAATAAAATAATATTCTTTATGAATCGTTTCATCTAGGTTTAAAATTGAAAATATACAAATTCTTGTGGCTCTCCAAACGCGCCAAAAATAAAGAACCAAATTATTAAAAAGTAATAAATCGAAATTCTTGCATATTTTGGGATTTTATAAATTACACCATCAATACCTTTGTTTCTAATAATAATATCTACTGTAATAAAAATTATAAAAGAGAGGAAAAGAAAAATAAAATCAAGTTTTGATGTAAATAGCTCTTGAAAAGGAGCCATAAAATTAGAAAGGCTTGAAAAATGCATCCCTAATTTTTGTGGTAAATGCTTAATTAATGTAATGGCATCATACCCACTTTCTGCTCTAAATATCATT
>JBFIEB010000175.1:0-6224 GCA_041603555.1 Vicingaceae bacterium | reverse complement strand
TTTTATTTTTCATCGTTCTTACTATCATAAATTTCAATATCCTTACTCATAAGAGCCTCTTGGTACAAATCACTCCTTATCTTATTTATCAAACTTAACTTTCTTTTATTTATTATAATGTTTTTAATGTTATGCGCCTCAAAAGCCATGGGCGCTAAATCCTTCTTAAGCTTATAATCCTTAATATTAACAAAGTAAAAAGAAAGAGAATCTTCAGCCTCAACGTTTTTATTGTTTTTCAAATAAATTTTTGCTTCCGAAACTTTAATTGGCACCTCATTTTTCAATTCATCAAAAAGTATCCATTGGTTATCAATTAAATGAAATTTTTCCGCATATTGATGTGCTAATTCCTTTAATTTTTCAATATCCTTAGGTTTATTTGACTTATATAGTTTTCTAATTTTTTTTACCTGTGGTGCTTTTTTATTAACTTTTAAATACCTCACTTTTACAATATCATCCTTCAATTCAAAATTCTGATTGTTATTTTCATAAAAAGATCGAATTTCAGTCTTAGAAACATTTGTATCTAATCGTTGGGTAATTAACTCCTTTTCATATGAATAAATAACTAACGATTTTCTGTAATCCTCTAATTGTTTCTTAACATCCTTTTCTTTTTCTTCTAAATTTAATTCTGCTTTATGGAGAATTAAATTATCCTTTATCCAATTTTGAATGTAATTATTAATAATGAGGACACTATCTTCATTAGAAGTATTAGAAGGAACAATATCTTGAATATCAGAAAGATACAAATACTTACTTTCCACTCTAGCGATAGTAATATCATCAGGTACTTCTTCAAATAAAGAACATGAAGATAAGACTGTGATTAATATTAGCGTTGATATTCTCATAATTAAAAGCTACCTACACAATATTAACAGCTTATATAGTTTTAAAAGATTTACTTAACTAAATTTAACACTTCCTGATTAACCTCAACTTTATACTTAGCTTTTAATTCTTTCACCCATTCTTGTTCCAAATGATTCTGATAATCAGAAGTAATTAAACCTTTGATTTCATTCAATTCTTTTGGTTCAGGTTTTAAAACATCTTTAACCTCGATAATAATTACACTCTTATCTTTTTTAAACCTTGATTTCATTCCTTTTTCCCAAGCTGCTTTATCAACATACTCATCATCTCCCTTAGCATATTTTCTCTCATCTATTATTAGAGATAATTGGCTATCAGTATTAACCATCTTCAATATATCCTCATTGGTATAGCCTTTTTTAGCTCTATTTTTAAGAATTTTTGAAAGTGTTTTAGCTACAGTCTCATCACTACAGGTATAGGATATGGCTTCAACTCTATCTCCCCACATATATTTCTCTTTATTTGATTGGTGATAATTGAATAAACCTAAAGAATCTTTAACGGCTTTTGTCCAAACCTTTTCATCGGTTAAGTCGAAAAGTAAAATACCATCTCTATATTCTTGCATTAGCAGCCTAAATTCAACACTTGTTTTAGATAACCTAGAGTCCTTAAACTGAATAGCTTCTTTCTCTAACACTTGATTATAGATTTTATTTATTTCAGCCTCTATATTGATGTTTTTCTTCTCTTTCCCTTTATATTTTGTATTTTCAAGATGAGTTGCAAAGTCGGCTTGTGTGTATTCAAACTTATCTCCATCTTTGGCGTAAAAACCAAACATTATCTTAGTATGCTTAACAGTTTTACTAGCTTTAAAACTACCTTGTAAATACTCTTCTTTGGTTAAAAGCTTATAAAAATCATTACGTTCTTTAATATTTTCAACAAACCCATTGTCTTGTTTAATTTTCTTTAAAAGAGCCTCCTTACTCTTATTTGATCTAGAATCTCTAGATACTTTCGCTTTAATTGTATTATATAAATCATCATAGGTACCTAATTCTTTTAAACTTATTCTTTTAATAATATGCCAGCCAAAATCAGTTTGAATCGGCTCAGAAATATCTCCATCTTTAGCTAAAGCAAATGCAGCATTTTCAAACTCAGCAACCATTTTTCCAGTATTAAATTCCGGTAATTCACCACCTCGTCTAGCTGATCCTTTATCATCAGAAAATTGTTTAGCTAATTCGGAAAAATCTTGCCCCTCTTTAATTAGTTTATCATATAATTCATTTATTTTTTGCTTCTTAACTTTAGCATCATCACCTACTACTTTTCTATCTGACTTAACCATAATATGAGCAACTTTAATAGATCCTCTTGCTGGTCTTTTATCTACCACCTTTATTAAGTGGTATCCGAACCGTGTTCTAATAGGCATTGAAATATCTCCAACTTTTGTTGTATATGCTGCTGTTTCAAAAGGATATACCATATGTAACGCTGAAAAATACCCTAAATCGCCATCATTTTTCTTGGCAGAAGGATCCGTTGAAAATTCTTTAGCAAGCACAGCAAAATCTTCTCCTGCAATAATTCTTTTTCTAATTTTAATAATCTTATTATATGCTTCAAGAGTGTCAGAAGCCGATGCATCTTCACTAAGGTTAATCAAAATATGACTTGCCCTTACATCTTGCTTCATTCTTTCATAAGCCTCCTTGATTAATTCTTCAGTAACATTTTTATCCGTTAAATAAGGTTCTGCTAATTGCTTTCTATATCCCTTTAATTCATTCTTAAATTTTGGTAAAGTATCAAATCCTAAATTTTCTGCTTCTCTAACTTTTAATTTAAACTTAATGTATAAATCTAAATACTCATTTACAGATTCTTTTGTTGCTTTTTCTTTAGAGTTATTCTTATTGAAAATGGCATTAAATTCAGACAGCCTAACTTCTTTACCGTCAATTTTTAATAATACTGGATCATTATCCTGTGCATTTGATACTAGTGAAATAGCTATTAATAATATTAATACAATTTTTTTCATAGTGGTTTACGTTTGTTTTTAAAATTATGTCAAGTATTTATTTTTATCGTCTCGAATAATTCGGAGCCTCTCTTGTTATACTAATATTATGAGGATGGCTCTCAGTTATTCCAGAATTTGTTATCCTTATAAATTTTGCATTTTTTAGTTCATCAATAGTTCCTGCGCCACAGTATCCCATTCCAGCCTTTAGCCCTCCTACCATTTGGTATACCACTTCACCTAAATATCCTTTATAAGGAACTCTTCCAGATATTCCTTCAGGCACTAATTTAGTGATATCATCTTCAACATCTTGAAAGTATCTATCTTTTGATCCTTTTTGCATCGCTTCAATAGACCCCATCCCTCGATATGCTTTAAACTTTCTTCCTTCAAAAATAATAGTTTCTCCAGGCGATTCATCAACTCCTGCAAACAAAGAACCTGCCATTATTGAATCTGCTCCAGCTGACATTGCTTTAACAATATCACCTGTAAAACGAATCCCTCCATCAGCAATCAATGGAACATCACTTCCTTTTAATCCTTCAGCAACCATCATAACAGCACTTAATTGAGGAACACCAACCCCTGCTATAATTCTTGTTGTACAAATTGATCCTGGACCTACTCCTACTTTAACTGCATCTGCCCCTGCCTCAACCAATGCTTTTGCTGCTTCAGCAGTAGCAATATTACCAACAATGACTTGTAAATTTGGATATTCTGCTTTTACTTTTATTAATGTGTCAATAACACCTTTTGAATGACCATGAGCGGTATCTATAATCACAGCATCAACTCCAGCTTTATATAAAGCATCTACTCTTTCCATTACATCAACAGTAACTCCAACTCCAGCAGCAACTCTCAATCTTCCATATTGATCTTTACATGCGTTCGGTTTTTGTTTTACTTTAGTAATGTCTTTATAGGTGATTAAACCTATTAATTCCCCTATATCATTTACAACAGGCAACTTTTCAATTTTATACTCTTGTAAAATTTCTCGCGCATTTTCTAAACTTGTGCCTTCTTTAGTAGTAATAATATTATCAGAAGTCATTATTTCTTTAACAGGAAGGTCAACATTTTTTTGAAATCTTAAATCTCTATTCGTTACAATTCCTGCTAGTTTATTTGAATCATCAATAATTGGAATTCCCCCAATACCATGAATCCTCATCAATTCTAAAGCGTCTCCAACATTAGAGTTTATTGAAAGTGTTACAGGCTCTTGAATCATTCCACTTTCTGAACGCTTAACTATTCTTACTTTTTCAGCTTGAGCCTCAATAGACATGTTTTTATGAAGTACTCCTATACCTCCCTCATGAGCAATAGCTATAGCTAACTTAGATTCGGTCACCGTATCCATAGCTGCCGAAACAATCGGAATATTTAGTCGTATTTCTTTAGTAAACTGTGATGAAACGTCAACATCTCTCGGAAGAATTTCAGAATATGCAGGAACCATTAAAACGTCATCATACGTTAAACCTTCTCCAATAAATTTATCTGATTTATTCTCCATGAATTTCGAGTTAAAATTCACGCAAAACTAATAAAATTTAAGTGGTTTGAAAGGTTTCTCTCCGTTAAAAATATGTTAAATTTGATTCACCATTTATAAAATATTAATGCCACTAAAAATTACTTATCCGCAATATCGAAAATACCCTAATGAAAAGTCTTTTTTTAAGATAATTTCCCCTACTCAATTTGAAGAAATTCAGATTCTTGGAAATAAAACAACGCTTCATTATTTTGACGCAAAAATTTTACCAGACAAAAACTTCGTTTATGACTTAACTTTCAACTTTTCCGACCATTGGATAGAGTGTGATGCTCAAGAATATGAATTATTAAGGGAAAGAGGTTCCGATTGTTTTTAATTGCCAATTGATTTTTATTAATTTCGCACATAATTATTTATAGCATGAGAGATTTTTTAGCAAAAGAATTTTACCATAACAACATAGCTGATTGGGGAATATCCCTATTAATTATTCTAGGCGCTATAATTGCCGGAAAGGTGCTTTATTGGTTTTTTGGAAATGTAATAAAAAAATTAACTAGCAAAACGAAAACAAAAATAGATGATATTATCATAGACATGATAGAGGAGCCAGTAGTACTGGCTTTAGCTATTGTAGGGTTATGGTATGGACTTCACCGATTAAGTTTTCCAGAAGGTTGGTACGAATGGTTAGGAAAAGTGTATCATATCTTAATTGCGGTTAATATTACATGGCTAGTTGCGAGATTGGTGAATGCTATAATTGAAGAATATATAGTTCCTCTCACAAAAAAAACTGAAAGTGATTTTGATGACCAAATTATTCCTGTAATTCAAAAAGGACTGCGATCAGTTATATGGGCTTTAGGAATTATAGTGGCATTGAATAACGCTGGTTATGATGTGACAGCATTAATTGCTGGGTTAGGTATTGGTGGTCTGGCATTGGCTATGGCAGCCAAAGATTCCGTTTCCAATATTTTTGGAGGGCTAATGATATTTACCGACAAACCTTTTAAAGTTGGTGATAGAATTAGAATAAATGGGTTTGATGGTACTATATCTGAAGTAGGGCTTAGAACTAGCAGAATGAGAACTCTAGATGGTACATTAGTTACTATACCGAATTCTCAATTCACAGGTAATATGGTAGAAAATGTGAGTGCTGAACCTTCGCGAAAAGTAGTATTAAATTTAGGGTTGACTTATGATATGACTGCTGAAAATATGGAGAAAGGAATTGAACTCTTAAAAGAAATAGGTGCTAATTGCAATGATGTTGAAGATGAATTTTTAGTCTCTTTTAATGCATTTGGTGATTTTTCACTGGGAATTCTATTCATATATTACATTAAAAAAGAGAGCGATATACTTGAAACTCAAACAATTATAAATATAGAAATACTTAAGAAGTTTGGAGAGAATGGTTTAGACATGGCTTTCCCAACTCAAACCATACATACCATAAAAGAAAAGTAATTAGTTATTGCAATAGAGTAAGAAATTGCTTATGCCAGCTATCTTTTAAAGAAACTTCCCAATTATTTTCAAATTCAGATTTAGTGGCTACCATGTTGTTATAAACTGTGGTATCTGCATCAATCTCTTTCTTAGCTAATAAGCTTTCGAAATCATTTAGATTCACCACTTTTATCTGCCCCCCATCATTATAAGATTGTACCATTCTATCTAAAAACTTAATTTCAAGTTCTTCCTCCAATTTCATCATTAACCTTACTGATGCATCTTTAGCCCTACCACACATAGTGTCACCTTCTTCATCAACAAAAAACACTACAAATAAGTTATAAAATATTTCTGCTGTTGCTTTTA
>JBFIEB010000174.1:0-6237 GCA_041603555.1 Vicingaceae bacterium | reverse complement strand
TGGAGAGGTTATAAATATGATTCAACTCTTTGCCATTATTATTACTCTAATAGGGGTTTATTTTATCAACAAAAATTAGATAATGCAACCTTTTGTTATATTTTTGCATCTAGTAGTAAAAATGAAACACATTTAAATTTATAAAAATGAAAAAACTATTATTAGTAATTGCAATTTTATTATTTGCAGCACCTTTTACAAAAGCATCACATATAGTTGGTGGAGATTTACAAGTAATTTGGGTTGGACCATCTCCTAACCAATTTCAAATAAAATTAAGAGTATTCAGATCTTGTTCACCTAGTTCTGCGGGTATGCCAACAACTGCAACAGTCAGGGTTCATGATTTAGTTACTTATGCTCAAACACAGCAATTTTCAATTACTAACCCTACTATAACACCAAATTTACCATTTGGAGATGCTTGTTTTACACCAACAGGTCTTTGTGTTGATTTAGGTGTTTTTACACAAAACGTTACTATCCCAAATAATCCAAATGGATATTTTTTAGAATACCAAATTTGCTGTAGAAACGCAGGGATTACTAACCTTGCTGCTCCTACTGGAGAAGGAATGACTTTTTATTGTGAAATACCTGACCCTGGAAATGCAGCAAGTTTAAATAATTCAAACCCAGATATGGGTATTTACCCATTAGACGCTTATTTTTGTGTAAACAATCCGAAACAATTTTCATTTAACGTTACTGACCCAGATGGTGATTCTTTAGCTTACTCATTAGTTACTCCTTTAGATAATGGTGCCGTTCAAGCTGCACCTGCTTTTCCATATTTAAATGTTGTTTATGCGGCAGGGTATAATCTTCAAAATATGATTGGTGGAGCACAACCAATGGTCATAGATTCAATTACAGGAATTATAACTGCAAACCCTAGTATAATAGGTACATGGGTGTTTGGAGTTTTAGTTGAGGAATTTAGGGATATTAATGGAGATGGAATTAAGGATAAAATCGGTGAGACTAGAAGAGACGCTCAATATGAGTCTCTTGTTTGCACTGGTGGTAACCCTCCAAGTTTTTTAAATGCAGTACCAGTTAATGGTCAAACGGTACAAATCCCTTATAATAAATTGTATTGTAAAGATTTAATCTTTAATGACATTAATGCAACTGATACGTTATACATTGAAATGATATCGCCTATTTTCGATTCTCTTGTTTTAGGAAATGATACTGCATGGCAAGCATGGCCAACTCCTGATGTAAATGGTGATTATCATTATTTTTATAATTACATTGCTGGTCCTCCAGCCACTTGGGCAGATTCAGTAGTTATTCCACCTAATACATGGGATCCTATTGTTGGAGCAGAATGGAATATTGGCACTGTTGCGCAACGCTTTTGCTGGACACCCCCATGCGGATCAATAGATTCCATCTATCCATTCCAAATTAATGCCTTTTCTTTAGGCTGTGACGGAAAAGCTCAGGATAGTATTATCTTTAATATTCAGGTAATTCCACCACCTACTTTCCTACCAACTCCTGGAGATTTAAATATTCCTTATGGGGAGCAGTATTGTCAGGACATTATTTTCGAGGATACTAGTATTGTCGATCTACTAGATATAAAACTGTATTCTGAAATTTTCGGGATGGGTGCAACTATTCCTACGTTACCTACAAACTACTTATATGGTGGATTTGTAACTACAGGTGTGCCAAATGATGCCCCTAATCAGTTTTCTTTAGGATCTCAGTTTTGTTGGAGACCAGATTGCGAACACATTGGAGGTGTTTTCCTTGTTAGAGCTATTTTATCTTCTTTAGATTGTCCAAGTGCAAATTCCATTCAGGATACCATTGAATTTAATTTAACCGTAACACCACCATTTGATAGTTTAGATGTTATATCAAATGTATTTACACCAAACGGTGACGGTATAAATGACTTTTACACATTTGGGTATACAAATGAACTTGGAGACCATATTGGAGGAGTATCTAACCCTTGTAATGATCATCTTGAAGTTCAAATATTTAATCGATGGGGAATATTGATTTATGAAAATGAAAATCTAACTGATCCAACATTCCAATGGGACGGTAAAAATAAAAGCGGAAACGATGTTCCTGCTGGAACTTATTTTGTACTAGTTCAGGGTATCTATGGTAGTGAAGAAGTTTTACTCGACCAAAGATCCGTTACCGTTTTAAGATAATAGATTAATATATATTTACAAAAAAGAGTAGTCCTAACAGACTGCTCTTTTTTTTTATAAAATATTATCATTCTAATCATTTTTAAAACTAGGAATATTTATACCTTTGCCCGATATTTTTGATTAAGAAATTAATGTCGTTATCTACTAAGTATATTTTTGTTACAGGAGGAGTTACATCGTCTCTAGGTAAAGGAATAATAGCGGCATCTTTAGCTAAACTTCTCCAGGCAAGAGGATACTCAGTAACTATTCAAAAACTCGATCCTTACATAAATGTTGATCCTGGGACACTAAACCCTTATGAGCATGGGGAGTGCTTTGTTACAGATGATGGAGCCGAAACAGATTTAGACTTAGGCCACTACGAACGATTCTTAAATGTACCAACTTCTCAAGCGAATAATGTTACAACAGGTAGGATTTATCAATACGTAATAAATAAAGAAAGAGAGGGTGCATATTTGGGAAAAACTGTTCAAGTCATTCCTCATATTACTGATGAAATTAAGCGCAGAATCAAACTACTTGGAAATACAGGTAATTACGATATCGTTATTACAGAGATAGGAGGAACTGTTGGTGACATTGAGTCATTACCGTATATAGAGGCAGTACGGCAGTTAAAATGGGAACCTAACTTTGATTGTATTGTATTACATTTAACTTTAGTTCCATTTTTAGCCACATCTGGTGAATTAAAAACTAAGCCAACACAACATTCTGTAAAATCTCTATTAGAATCAGGGGTGCAACCAGATATTTTAGCATTAAGAACAGAGTATAAATTAACAGAAGGGGTTAAAGAAAAAGTAGCACTTTTTTGTAATATAGCACCAAGAGCTGTAATTCAAGCCATAGATGCAGAAAGTATTTATGATGTGCCAAACCTAATGAAAGAAGAGGAGTTGGACAAAGTAGTTCTTGATAAACTTTCTCTACCTTATAAAGATGACCCTTCATTAACAAAGTGGAATGAAGTTTTAGATAAAATAAAAAATCCCAAAAATAAAATTTCTATTGGCTTGGTGGGTAAATATATTGAGTTGAAAGATTCCTACAAGTCAATTGCCGAATCACTTATTCATGCTGGAGCAAGAAACGATACTGAAGTTGATATTAAATGGATCCACTCAGAATCTATTTCTGATGAAAATGCTCAAGAAAAACTTTCTAACTTAAACGGAATTTTAGTTGCTCCCGGCTTTGGAGAAAGAGGGATTGAGGGTAAAATTTCGACTATTAAGTACGCTCGGGAAAGCAACACTCCATTTTTAGGAATATGTTTAGGGATGCAGTGTGCAGTCATTGAATTTGCTAGAAATGTTTTAGGTCATCCTGATGCACATTCTACTGAAATGGAGGAAAATACAGCTACCCCGGTAATTTATTTAATGGAAGACCAATTAACAATAACTGAAAAAGGTGGAACTATGCGTTTAGGGGCATATCCCTGTACTATTAGTAAAAACTCTAAGGTGTTCGATATTTATCAGAAAATAGACATTCAAGAAAGGCACAGACATAGATATGAATTTAATAACACCTATAAAGTAGAATTTGAAAATGCAGGAATGATGGCCACAGGAATTAATCCCGAAAATAATTTAGTAGAAATTGTAGAAATTACTAACCATCCGTGGTTTGTTGGCGTGCAATTTCATCCAGAATATAAAAGTACAGTTGTTGAACCTCACCCTCTTTTCATTAATTTTATAAAGGCTAGTATTTCTGTAAAAAACGAAGAAACGTTAACATCAAATAATTAATAAAATTTACCTTAAAACATATAGAGCATAGCAAAAATGAGCGCAAAAGGATTTGATAAGAACTCTATAATTGGATTGGTTTTAATAGGCTCTATTTTACTGGTATTTAGTATTTTAACAAAGCCATCTGAAGAAGAAGTTAAGGCCAAAGAAGAAAAAGAAAATCTTGCTAAAGCTAAGCTAGAGCAAGTGGACAAAAAACATCAAGCTATAGCTATTGATTCAACTACTGATAATACTATCCTACTAGAAGAAAATAGCTTAGATACTACAATTTTACAACATCAAGATTCGGTTAAAAATCTTTCTGCTTTGGTTAACCTTGGTGGGTTTGCAAAAGCCGCAAGTGGAGAAGAAAAAAGTTATATCATAGAAAACGAAAGAATTAAAGTTACAATTTCTAATAAAGGTGGTAGAGTTAGTACTGTTGAATTAAAAGAATTCCACACTTATGATTCTCTCCCACTATACCTTTTCCACGAGGATTCTTCACGATTTAACCTAGAGCTAACCATTAATGATGGTGTCGGAGGGAATAAACTCATAAATACAGAGAATCTATTTTTCGAAACATCTGAAAGCTCATTTAAAGTAGAAGCTGACAATTCTAAAAGCTTTTCAATGAAGTTATATTATGAAGGCAAAAATAAATACTTAGAATATAAGTACACGCTTTCGGGTAATTCTTATCTAGTTGACTTTGAAATTAACTCTGTTGGTTTCAACGGTATTATTTCTAAAGGGTTTCCTTTCTACTTAAACTGGAGCATGTTTACTCCAAACCAAGAAAAAACCATTCCTAATCAGCAGCAGCATAGCACTATTTATTACAAATATCATACAGGTGATATTGATTATATATTTGAAACAAAATATGAAAAAGAAAATATGGAGGCTGATCTAGATTGGATTATGTTTAAACAGCAGTATTTCAACTCTACTTTAATTGCTAAAAAAACTCCATTTGATTCCGATTCAGATATTGAAACAATTAGCATCCCAGAGGGCCAATCTAATAATTATGTACAAGCTATGTCTGCTAATATCACCATACCATTTGAAGGAATTGAAAATGAATCTTTCCCAATGCAATTCTACTTTGGTCCAAATCGATACGAAAATTTGAAAGAAATTGATATAGACCTAGAAGAGAGTTTAGATTATGGATGGGGAATATTTGGATGGGTAAACATGATATTGATTAGACCTGTTTTTTCGTGGTTAAATGGATTTAACCTCTCGATTGGGATTATCATCCTATTGTTAACACTTATCATAAAAATGATACTCTTTCCTATTACATGGAAAACCTATGTTAGTAGCGCAAAAATGCGGGTGTTAAAACCAGAAATTGAAGAGTTAACGAAAAAGTATGGTGGTGATAAAGTCAAGAAACAACAAGCTACCATGGCATTATACCGCCAAACGGGTGTAAATCCATTAGCTGGCTGTATTCCAATGCTTATTCAAATGCCCATCTTATTTGCTTTATTTCGATTTTTTCCTGCAACTTTTGATTTACGTCAAAAAAGTTTTTTATGGGCAGAAGATTTATCAACTTATGATTCTATTTATGATTTGGGATTTAATATCCCAATGTATGGAGATCATATAAGTTTATTTACTTTATTAATGGCTATCTCAATGATATTTTATACGAAAGCAAATAGCCAAATGACCGCTGGTGCAGGAATGGAAGGCGCTATGGCAGGTCAAATGAAGATGATGATGTACTTGATGCCTGTTATGATGTTATTCTTCTTCAATAGCTATGCGGCTGGATTAAGCCTTTACTACTTAATAGCAAATGTTATTACTATTGCACAACAATTTGTTATTCGAAAATGGATTGTTGATGAAGATAAGCTTAGGGCTAAAATACAAGCAAACAAAACTAAAAAGAAAAAGAAATCTGGATTTGCATCTAAGCTTGAGCAAAGGATGAAAGAGGCTCAAGAAATGCAAAAAAAGAGAAAACGATAAGCAATAATGGAAGCTATTATCTCATTTTTAATATTTTCATCTCTTACAGGAGCTGGAGTTGTTAAAGAAATTCTAGAAGATAAAATCGAAAAAGAAAGAATTTTTCTCACCATGGAGAGAACACCATGTTTTGGTAAATGTCCGAGTTATAAAATAACCATCTTTAATACAGGAAATGTAGTTTATGAGGGATTTACATTTGCTGAAAAAGAAGGTAAGTATAACTTAAAATTATCAAAAAAACAACTGACTGAAATTAAGTCAGAAATAGAGCTAATTAATCTATTTGAACTTAAAGA